>NZ_LVWH01000160.1:0-81003 GCF_001909045.1 Paenibacillus sp. P3E
ACGCCTGAACAAATACCGTATGAAGGCGAGCATGAGCCGCAAGGGGAATTGCTATGACAATGCCTGTATCGAATCCTTTCATAGCATCCTAAAGAAAGAGTTTGTCTATTGCACCAAATTCAAAACAAAACAGCAAGCGCAGGATGAGATGTTCCAGTATATTGAGTTTTTTTATAACCGCAAGCGAATCCACAGTGCACTGGGTTATCTTTCCCCTGTCCAATTTGCAGCGAAGTTCAAAAAGAAAAAGACCGCATAAATCTATTTTTTTATGTCCACTTTCTTGACGGAAGTCCATTTATACCCTTAATCTGGCGGGATTTCAGCGTTTTCAGGGTTTAGTGGGATTTTGTACACTTAATTCTGGCCACGGGGTCCTAGACTGGGCTTGAACGCTGAAATAGGTATACTTTTTCCAAATAAGCGCACTCTATGCTTGTTATGCGCAGAAATAAGTGTACAATTTCCCACTAATTTTCAACGGGACATATTCAATAGGCCCGGCCCCTCATCATAGGGGGCCGGGCTTATTTGTTGTAGTTGAGAAAAGACAGCCAATGCATTTCAAACGGGTGAAACGCAAGTTGGCCCGCGTGCTGCGAATGAAACGCGGCCCGGCAAGCGCGAATGGATGCGGCCGGCAAGCTGCGAATGGATGCGACCCGGCATGCTGCGATGGAACGTGGCCCGGCATGCTGCGAATGAAATGCGGCCGGCAAGCTGCGAATGGATGCGACCCGGCATGCTGCGTAGATGCGGCCCGGCATGCTACGTGGACGCGGCCCGGCATGCTACGTGGACGCGGCCCGGCATGCTACGTGGATGCGGCCTGGCATGTTGCGTGGACGCAGCCTGTAACGCTTCGTTTACCGGGTAGTCCTCGCCTGCTCCTCGCGCATCCATTCCGACAGCTCGCGTCTGAGCTGTAGAAATTCCAGAGAATCGGTTAATTCCCCGCGCCGCGGACGCGGGAAGGGAACATCAACGATATGCAGGACGGAGCCGGGCCGCCCCGAGAAAACATAAATACGGCTGGAGAGAAGGAGTGCTTCCTCGATATTATGGGTAATGAATAGTACAGAACGGCGGTTTTCTTCCCACAGCTCCAGCAGCCAGCGCTGCATCTGCTCACGGGTCAGCGCATCCAGCGCGCTGAACGGCTCGTCCAGCAGCATTAACTCCTGCGGCGCGAGCAGCGCCCGAAGGAAGGCTGCCCGCTGCTGCATACCGCCCGACAGCATATGCGGATAGGCGCGTTCGAACCCGCCCAAGCCGACCTTGTCCAGCCAGTGGCGGGCGGATGCCCGTGCTTCGGCCTTCGGTTCGCCTTTCAGCTCACCGGCAAGCAGAACGTTGTCCTCGATGGTCCGCCACGGGAACAGTGCAGGCTGCTGAGGCATATAGCTGATCTCTCCGCGCTGCCCGGTGACGTTCTTGCCGCCCATGCTTACCGTTCCGGTATCGGGCAGCTCCAGGCCGCCGATGATGTGGAACAAGGTGCTTTTACCACACCCGGACGGGCCGACAATGGAGACGAATTCCTGGGGCTCAACCGTTAGTGATACATTGTCGAGCACGCGGGTCTCACGGCGGCGGTGGAAGAAAGCTTTGGATACGCCGTCTACATTCAGGGCGTGATGCGCGCCTTTAGCTCCCGGCATGTACGCGGAGGAAGCCTGTTCCAAGGTGTTCAAGTTAGGATGGCCTGCTAACAAAATGATTCATCCTCCTTTCCAGAAAGCTTAAGTATCAAGAGGTCTTGCGCGGCTTCCAGCGAACCAGCCACTTCTCCAGAAGTGCGATCAGGGCAAACAGCACCAGACTAAGAAGAACAATAATTACGATGGCAACGAACATCCGGTCTGTGCGGTAGGAGGCCTTCTGCAGCAGCATGTAATAGCCAATGCCCTTGTCTGCGCCGATCCACTCGGCAACCACAGCGCCCATTACTGCATAGGTTGCGGAGATCTTAAGGCCGGAGAACAGGGCTGGCAGAGAACCGGGCAGCTCTAGCTTTGAGAAGATCTGCCACTTGCTGGCCCCAGCCATTTTCATATAGTTCATCATGATCCGGTCGCTTTGGGCCAGCCCGCCCATGGCGGCAACGGCAACCGGGAAGAAGCAGACGAGTGTGATGAGTACGATTTTGGGCAGCAGTCCGAACCCGAACCAGATAATCAGCAGCGGCCCGAGGGCGATGGAGGGTACATTCTGGCTGAGAATCAGCAGCGGATACAGCGCTCTTTTCAGCCAAGGCACCAAATGCAGCAATAGAGCTACAATCAGGCCCACACCTGTACCAATCGGGAAGCCGATTAGGGTCAGCCGCAGCGTAGCAGCCGTATGTGCCCAAATGCCGGAAGCATTACCCCGGGATTCGCGGGCGATATCGCCGGGGCTTGGCAGCATCCAGGAAGGGACATGAAGTACGGAAACCGCCAATTGCCATACGCCCAGAAAAAAGATGACCGCCACAAGGGGCGGCCAGATTTGGTTCCAGTACGATCTCACGGCCGGTATTTTTCCGTCAGTTTATCCATGCTGATTCCGCTGGGGTTATGGGCGATCTTGATTTGTGAGATGACGCTGGGGCTACCCGCTGCGATCAGCGCTTCATGCATTTGGCGTACCACCTCAAGCAAATCGCTGAGTTCGCCCTCCATCGTGGTTTCGAGCGGATTCACCTGGTGCTTCACGCCGGATTGCTGAATGACCTCAATGGCCTTATCTACATAAGGAATAGAATCCTCGTTATTCGGAGTTTTAGGAATGACTTGAACGCTGAGCAGGGTGTTTGCCATATCAATCAGATCCTTTCAGGTTGGGTATTGTAAAACTTGCAGTGTAAGATTACTTGCTCTCCGGCAGATATTCATTCGTGAACGCTGAAGCGGTATCCAGTGGTTTGTCCAGCAGCTTCAGACCGTACATCCAGTCGGCGTAATTCTTCCAGACCTCGGCTTTCTGCTCTCCCCATCTGGAGGCATCGTCCTTATATTTCGGGCTGAGCCATTTCTGGCTGGCCAGGACGAGCTTGGGGTCCAGATCCGGCACAGCCTTCGAGAGGATGGCGGCAGCTTCTTCCGGCTTGTCGATCGCATATTGATAACCTTTGGAGGTAGCTGCAAGGAACGCCTTCACCAGCTCTGGATGCTCAGCGATTTCCTTCTCGCTCGTGGTCAGCACCGGGGTGTAGTAATCCAGTTGAGGCGCGTAATCCTTCAAATACAGCATGTCCAGCGGTTCACCGCGCAGCTCGGCTTCAATACCGGTCCAGGCGTAGAATATCCAGGCAAAATCGATGTCACGTTTCACGGCGGTGAAGAAATCAGCTTCGCCGATATTGACCAGCTTCACCTTTTTAACATCGCCGCCTTCAGGGTCCATGATCGCCTTCATGGCAGCTTCTTCAGCCGGGGAACCCCAGCCGCCGTAGGTTTTGCCTTCGAAATCCTTTGGTGTCTTGATATTGCGGTCCTTCGGGGCGGCAAACCCTGAGGTATTATGCTGGATGATGGCGGCGATGGAGACGAGCGGCACATCCTGCAGACGGGCCAGAGTGAGCGCCTCCTGGGCACTGATGCCAAAAGCGGCTTCGCCTGAGGTGACCATCGTGTCGGCTCCCGCCGCACCCGGCTGTACAATTTCTACATCCAGGCCTTCCTCCTTGTAATATCCCAGCTCTTTGGCTGCATAGAGGCCGGTATGGTTCGTATTCGGCGTCCAGTCCAGCGCGACCTTGATCTTAGTCAGTTCCTTAGGCGCGTCCGTTCCTGCTGCGGTTGCTTCCGGCGCGGCGGTGCTGTCCCCGGCTGGAGCGGCGCTATTCCCGCCGGAATTCGCAGTATTACTGCCGCACCCGGCCATGACGATGACCAGCATGCAGCTGATGCAGAGCATTAGTGCTTTTTTGACTCCCATTTCTATTCTTCTCTCCTTCCAGCTAACCCAGTCTTCCGAACTCTGATGATGTCCATACCAAAAAAAGCGCCCCGAAGATCGGGACGCCAGCAATTGCGTTAGGTGGCCGCTTAGCCAAAATGACTGAATGCGGGTGGTGATTCCTACGCTGGCATTATCCAGATCAGGTATAAGGGTCAGTATCTGTGTGGGATACACTCTCAGCCGGCCAATTCCAGCCCCCCTGGTACTATGAAGTTATGGGTGTTGCTGTGTTCTTACGCTGTATTATAGCGGTCCCCTTCGGGGTTGTCCAGTAGTGGCCCCGGATTCCAGCAATCCGCTCAGGCACTGCCAGGCACGCTGGGTAGACTTACCATATGTTATATAATAAGATTAATACTTTACAATTATGTTTCGAAAAAGGAGTGACCCTATGCTCACTGATCAGCAAAATGCCGGAGAACGGCTGAAGGTGCTAGCGGAACAGTTGGCTGAAGAAGTCACTTTGCGTCAGTATGAACGCCAGCCCGAGTTGCGGCAAAGATTCGGCCCTTCCGGAATGGCAAGAACCATGCAGGATTCACTATATCATTTACGGTATCTGGCGCAAAGTGTGGCGCTGGACAGCCCGCTTCTATTTATTAATTATATTGTCTGGCTGAAGGCGCTGCTGGTGCCTAAGCTTGTCTCTGCGTATGCGGAAGCCTGCCGGGAACTCGAGAACCTGCTGTAGATCAGCGGGTTCTCTTTTTTATAGGTTTGTCAGTCATATCCCTGAACTCTTTTTCTTTTTCTGCGGCGGCTGCGGATTCCGTTCCACAGCTGCTTCAGGCTCAGGCCGATACTGACAGCGATCCCCGTAAATGCAACGAACAGCGCCAGATATTCAAATGGGGAATACTCCAGCATCTTGCTCCAGTCAATCTTACCTTTAAGGTCCTCGATCACCTGATTCATGCCATAAATACCGCTCACCACTGTGAACACCGTCAGGATCATCAGCAGCGTGTCCCGCCGTTTGGCCTGGAATTTCTCCTGGTATTGAAACAGGTCATTCAAGGTCATTTTGACCTCATCGAACAGGGCATCATTCCCGTAGACCTTGCGCAGCTGGAAAAAAATCTCCCGGCCCTGGGACTGCGAAATGAGCTCCAGAAAATAAAATTTGGCCGAGAACTTGTTGATCATAAAGATCAGGTTCTCAATTTCATCCACATCATGGTTAATGCGCAGCCGGGAGTGGATGTTGGCCAGCTTCAGCAGAACGATTTTATGAAATATGCTCAGCAGCAGCCCGTAATAATATTCTCCATACATCTGATTAATGAGCTGGGTGGCTACCCCGGATTCAGCCAGGCTCAGGCAGCAGAACGTCTGCTCATTCGTCATGTAATAGGTGTCCGGCCCCCAGCGGCTATAACAGTGCTCCCCGCAATAGTCCCGAATATACCCAGGATCGCTGGCACTGATGTATGGCTTGCCTCCCAGGGTCATACCATCCAGCTGGGAAGCTCGGTACAGCAATTCCATGCTAATCTCATTTTCCTTGTCCTCCTGCCGGTCAAAGCCGTAAAAAGCCTGAACCAGCATTCTCTCATCCACAAAGAACGGCAAAGTTTCAAAATAGGCGCCATTGATTTCCGAAGGGTCGAGAAAAGGCTCCAGTCCGCCCACTACATTCCTGAACACAAAATCCTCCACCTGATCAAAGGAACGGTCATGACAGTGGATGGAGGTTAGTTTGTCCCGAAAAGATACATCCTCCAGTGTCCGGAAACGGTCGGCGAACTCAAGGACGGTGCTGAAGGGGAGATGCTTCTCCCCGATGCTGACTCTGATCGTCAGGAAACCGAGTTCAAAAGGGCAGACGAATACATCCGTCGAGAGCACTTGAAAATAAACCGACTGTCCGGGCATATCCATCCTGCAGGGCAAATGATTGGCCCGGGAAAAGCGGCGGAAGGAATCCTTGTCCTTCTCGCGGGGGAATAGCACATGGGCGGCAAACGGGAGGTAGCTCCGCTCCATCTTTTCATGGGAAACAGAGTAGCCTTCGCCGTAATAAGCGTCCTCCAGTTCTTTGTTGTCAAGAAAAAACCGGGTGAATCCTTCTTGTGTCAGATGTTCGATCAGCTTCATATCTTCACCGTCCTTGATAGAGAAGGGGAAGATGAACTGCAGCAGGGCGGTATGAAGTGTTGGTTCAGAAGCAATAGGGATAAGTTCAGGCATGAATAGGTCCCACCCTTGCACGAAGGATAATTACACGAATTATATTACCCTATTTTCCAGGCTGCCACGCTAAGCAGGAACAGCACAGCGGCACAAGCGGCCAGCAGTCCAGAGGTCTGGGCGATCTGCAGATGATCCATGGACCAGCCGGTGGCAAGCGGCAGCACCGCGCCGCCGATCCCGCCGGAAGCGATCATAATGCTGGGAGTGGATTCCTCGGCTCCTGGCAGCAGCTTGCTGGAGAAGACGAGCGCTATGGAGAAGATGCCTGACATGCATAGACCGAGCAGCGCCAGTACAGCAAAAGCGGCAACGCGCTGCGAGGCGAACGGGAAGATCGCCAGCAGCAGTACAGTGGCGAAGCAACTGGCCAGCACATATCTCCGATAGGAGATCCGCTCAGCCAGAACCCCGGCGTACAGCCGTCCCGCAGACATCGCCAGCCAGAAGAAGGTGACCGTTAGGGCCGCCGAAGCGTCACTCATGCCGAGTTTGGTTATGAAGATCGCCGGCATGAAGTTGACGAGGCTCATCTCCGTACCGACGTAGAGAAAGAAGAAAACTATGAACAGGCTGAGCAGTATCCACTGCCTGTCTTTATAGGGAAGCTTTCTTGAACGCAGGCGCTTAGCGCCCCGTTCTCTGCGAGGGGGGCGTTCGTCGAGTACGCTCTGGAGGCGGCCGAATCCGCCCTTGGCCCAGAACAGCAGAGAGATCAGTGCAGAGGCCGCGACGATCAGGAAGGCCAGCCTCCAGGAGCCGGCTGCAATGAGCGGGCTTGCAGCCAGCGGCATCACGAGCGCGCCTACGCCGAACAGCACCTCCAGCCGGCTCATGGCCACTGCAGTTCCCTCCGTGACAGCTGCTATAATGATGGTGCCGATGACGGCTTCAATCATGCCGAAGCCAAAGCCTGCGGCCACGGCGATGACATACATCCAGCCCCATGGCGGGAGAAAAGCATAGGCGGTTTCCGCACATACCAGCAGACCGGTGGCGATCAGCAGACCACCCCGTTTGCCGAAGCGGCGGTTCAGCAGCGGCGAGATTAGCACGCCGGCCAGGAATCCGGCGAATTGACTGAAGATCAGCTCGCCGCCAGCGCTGTAATTGCGGTCATAATGCTGCAGCAGAACGGGAAGAATCGAGCCCATAACCACGTGGGCCAGTCCAATGACAAAGTAGGAGAGGCAGCCGATCCAGATCAATTTTTTCAAGTAGGAAGCTCCTTCTGTAATGAGTTTATGGCTGGACGCGGGATTCAATACCCTCTGAACGGGTACACTACTATAAGCAACGGTTTTATCATAAATCCAAACTGCGGACGTGGATATATAAACTTATATTCACATGAATAGAAAGGAGCTGTTTCGTCAATGGATAACAGAGAGCTGGAGCAGACGATCATCAAGGTGCTGGATGACAACAAGTTCGGATCCTTCGGTACGATAGAAGCCGGCAACAAGCCTAAGGTGCGTTATATGGCGGTATTTCATGACGGGCTTCACATTTATTTGGCTACCAACCGCCAAACGCATAAGGTAGAGGAGCTTGAGGATAATCCGAATGCTTTTCTGCTGCTTGGATATGAACAGGGCGGCGGCAAAGATGTGCTTGAAATTGAAGCCACCGTTGCCGTCACCAAGGATGAGGGCCTGCGGTCCAAAGTATGGAACAAAGAGCTGGAGAAATGGTTCAAGGGTCCGGATGACCCCGACTATGTGATCCTGGAGCTGAAGCCGACACGGATAGAGTATATGGGCAAGGACCAGCAACATGGTGTCTGGGAAGGCTCGGTGGCGGTCTCCGGCAAGTAGGAAAGTTATTTGTTGATACTTGAAAAAGAAGAACGTAAACCAGCGATTCTGCCGTTATTGGGGAATCGCTGCTTTGCGTTTTCAGGTGGGTTGTAGAACTTGTAAGCCCCATTCAAGATCTCTCCACTATATAGTTTGAAATTGGAAACACCTGATGAGGGGACTATCATTTTTAGTGGAAAAAAGCTCACTAATCCGACTCATTCGGCATATAGAGTACCCTATGTGGGAAAAAGTAAAACTAATTCTACTGAAAACGGCCGTATGGGAGGATTATGCTTGAATTAGGTGTACAAACTGACATTGTTCAAGCCTCAAGCCTCAAGCCTCAAAGCTCCTGCCTCCAGTTCAACAGCAACCCGAACAGAGTTCTGTTCGCGGGTCGTCCAAGGTATGCGTCCACGTATATCTTACTCGAAAAACTGAGGGGGATTTTGTCTCAGGAGCCATGGCTGGCCTATGGGAAATCATGTTATACTTTGCCTTATAAGCAGTATCGACATCATGAGGGGTGGAGGGGATTCCATGAGCTGCATCGACTGTTCTCCAATTGAACCGGTGGAAGACGAAGGGGATTTGAAATTCAGGCCATGCACACTTCCCCTCGTTACCGCTGTAAAGGCTGAGGGTTACGCGGTTGAAGGCGTACAAGACGCAGGTAAGATTACATATGGATCCCGTGAGGAACTCTTGCGGCTTCTGGAACGGCTGGACCAGCTTCAGCAGGAGTTGGGTCTAGAATTGTCGGTAAGCCTTAACGGCCGGACTGCCCGGATGTTGGTGGAGCGGTGGCTTACGCTGGAGCAGCTGAAGGTCAGATTTACCAGTGAGAATCTGATTGCCATCATTGCCAATCACAATTTCTGCAGCCATATGCAGCCTATTGTGGATTTCAATGAGGTGATTGTGGGCTTTGAGCTCTTGCTGCGGCCGCTTCCGGGGAGCGCATCTTTTAAACCCTACGAGCTGTTTGAGATTGCCAGGCAGACCGGATTTCATTCTTTTCTTGACCGGGCTGCGCGCATATCGGCCATTGAGACCAGCTCAAGGCTGCTGCCAAAGGGGATCAAGCGGTTTGTTAATTTTTTGCCCTCCTCCATCTACAATCCTAAGTATTGTCTGACTCACACCTTTGAAGCCATCAGACGTCTGGGCCAGATCCCGGGGGACTTTGTGTTTGAGGTCGTGGAGACGGAAAAGATTGCAAATATCCCTCATCTGCAGGATATTTTTAGCGAATATCGCAAACAGGGCCTGCTGGTTGCACTGGACGATGTCGGTGCCGGCCATTCCACGGTAGAGGTTATGACGAGCCTGAGGCCGGATTATGTCAAAATTGACCGCGGGCTAATCAGCTTCTGTGACCAGGATGACGCGAAACAGCGGATCATCCGGGATATCATGAACCGGGCATGGGATTGTGGAGCCAAGGTGCTGGCTGAAGGTATTGAGCGGCGGGAAGAGTTTCTGTTCTGCCGGGATATCGGCATGGACCTTGGACAGGGATATCTGCTGGGCAAACCGTCAGACAAGCCGCCGGCCCGTTTTGGACACATTGCATAATAGGTAGTTTATTCATCCTCGGGTGCGCAGATGTTTCTCTGTGCTGCCCCGGGGATTTCTTGAATATAAGGATTTATATGTTTTACGCTATAAATCATCCTTCTATTTCTCGCTGAAACGGATACCGTCCCTTAAAAGGACGGCGAAGCCGTTTCTACTTGTTTTGCCGAATGAAGGAGAAAGGATTTGAAGCTAATGAGTGTTACGCTGCTGTATGTTGAAGATGACAGGGACATCGGAATCGCAGTTTCCGCGGATCTGAGGGACCGGGGGTATGCTGTCCGCTGGCTGGAGAACGGGGAGGGTGCAGCAGAGGCAGCCGCAGGCTGCCAACTGGCGATTCTCGATGTCATGCTGCCGGGTCTGGATGGCTTCACCGTCGGGCAGCGGCTGAAGCGGGCTTTTCCGAATCTGCCCATCCTGATGCTCTCTGCCCGCACGTCCATTGATGATAAGCTTCAGGGCCTGGAGTTCGCCGATGATTATTTAACCAAGCCTTTTCACCCCGATGAGCTGGCCGCGCGGATTGAGGTGTTATTAAGACGGACGGGAGCAGCCATGTCCATACCGCTGACGCTGAAGCATCTGATGGTATACGAAGGAGACAACCGGATTATAGAGGCAGACAGCGGGAAGGAAATTCTGCTAACCGGCAAGCAGTTTCAGATTTTCTCGTATTTGCTGCGCCATCTCGGCCAGATCCTGACGAAGGAACAGATCTATGAGGCGGTCTGGGGAGAGAGCTATATGGAGGGTGACAAGACACTCATGGTGCATATCCGCTACCTGCGCGAGAAGCTGGAGCTTGATCCTGCCGCGCCGGAGATTATTGAGACGGTCCGGGGGATCGGCTACCGGGTAAGAGCATGAGGATAAAAAGCCGTTTCCGTAACCTGCACAGCTCGCTCCTCTCCCGTTACTTGCTGATTATTATAGCCGCACTGCTGTTAATTCCCGTTGTTGTTCCGTTAACCATAGGAATGTATAGCCTTTTCAATGGAATGACCCGGGAACAGCCACCGGAGAAATATGAACAGTATGACAATATTAATGCACTAGAGAACACCTGGCATAAGGAAGCAAAGGAGCTTCTTGGCAAACCACCTGAGTTCATCAATGAGCGGCTACGGGCGTTAAGCTCCACCTACAGCCTGGCTGTGATGTTCTGGGTAGATGGAGAGGGGCAAACCAGACTGTTGCTGGAATCTGTCGATCCAAAGCTATGGCAACAGAATGAACGGTACTCCGTCCCCTCACAGTGGACCGCTGCAGAAGCGATTTCCTTCATGAAAAAGAGTAATAACCTGGAGCCGCTCTCTATTGTAGCTTTCGTGGGGGATCAGGCGGAAGCAGGAGAAGGCTTCATGGTCATGCAAATTCCTGCCGCCGTTAAGGATCAGACTTCTGTTGATGGCTTCAGTTCATGGTTCACGATAGTCATGCTTGTATTATTTACAGGGTTCATTATAGTATCTTTGCTGTTCTTTATCCAAATCCGCAAAAGGCTGCTGCGTCTCGAGACGGCCATGGTCTTCACAGGAGAAGCTGGCTTACCCCGATCGATTGTTCCGGGGAAGTCTGATGAAATCGGCCGTCTGGAGACAGCCTTTAATACCATGGTAACCGAGCTTGCCGCCAGCCGGGGGAGAGAGGCGGAAGAGGAAGGCCTGCGCAAGCGTCTCGTTGCGGACTTGTCGCATGATCTGCGCACTCCCCTTACCGTCATCCGCAGCCATCTTCATGTTCTGGGTAAGGAAGCTCTGACGCCCCGGGGCCAGGAATCGCTGAAGCTGATGGATGAACGGATCGACAGTCTTAGCGGGCTGATCGACAATCTGCTGTCCTATAATCTGCTAAGCAGCGGGCGGATGACGCTGAACCTGGAGCGCAAGGATGTACTGAGACTGCTGCGGGAGTGTGCTGCGGCATGGTATCCGCTGTGGGAGAAGGAAGGATTCCAGATTGAAATGGACCTGGAAGCTGAACCGCTGTATTGGACTGTTGATGAGAGCTGGTTCCGCCGCATTCTAGATAATCTGTTTCAAAACATTGTACGCCATGCACGGAGCGGCCTCTATGTAAGCGTAAAGCTGGAGGTTATAGACGATCAGCGCCTGATCGTGATCAGCGACCACGGCCGCGGCCTGGGCAGCGGCTCCGAGTCCAAAGGTGCAGGCCTGGGCTTGTCCATCGTCGATCTGCTGATTAAGCGGATGAAGCTGGAATGGAAGGTTGACAGTACAAGACAAGGCACAAGTATTGTAATACTAAGCCCTTCGGATGGAATTTTAAACGAAACTTAAACTTGCTGCCGCCATGCTTTTAACCTTGGGACGTTATGCTAATTACCGAGGTGAAGAGAATGAAGGAAACAGTGATTGAAACAAGGGACTTAGTAAAGGAATACCGCGGCCGGGCTGCGGTGGAGCATTTGAACCTGAATATAGGCAAAGGGGAGATCTATGGCTTCCTCGGTCCAAATGGTGCAGGCAAAACTACGACAATCCGCATGCTGCTGGGCCTGATTAAGCCAACTTCGGGAAGCATTGAAATTTTTGGGCAGGGGCTTCGGCGGAATAAGCTGCAAATTCTGCGCAAGGTGGGGTCATTGGTGGAATCGCCGTCTTATTACGGCCATTTGAGCGCTCTGGACAATCTGGAAGCCATCCGCCGCATTCTTGACGTACCGAAGTCGCGTATAGCTGAAGTGCTGGACATCGTTTCTCTAACAGGGGAAGAAAAGCGGCCTGTGAAGGGCTTCTCGCTCGGCATGAAGCAGCGGCTTGGTATTGCCGCTGCGCTGCTGGGAAGCCCGGAACTGCTGATTCTGGATGAGCCCACCAATGGTCTCGATCCGTCAGGTATACAGGAGATTCGCTCGCTGATCAAGCGTCTGCCCGTAGAAGAGGGGATCACGGTCCTGGTGTCGAGCCACCTGCTCAGCGAGATTGAACAGATGGCTGGAACCGTAGGAATCATCCGTTCCGGACAGATGGTCTACCAGGATACGATTGCCCACCTGCAGCAGCAGGCGGCAGGTGACCTCCGTATCGCCGTATCCGAGCCGGAAGAAGCGCTGATTCTCGCCGGGCGGCGCGGCTGCTCAGGCACGCTCCAGGAAGGACGTATCACCCTGCCCCGGATGAGCGATGCCCGGGTGGCGCTGCTGATCAAGGAACTGGTCGAGAACGGCCATGCGATCTACCGGATCGAGGAGCACAGACAATCGCTGGAAGAATTCTTCCTTCAGGTAGTCGAAGGAGGCCAGTCCTTATGATGTGGCGTTCGTTCTCGGCGGATTGGCTAAAAATCCGGGGTAAAGGCTTGTGGTTCCTGGTCTTCCTTGGCCCGATTGGGCTCCTTGCCATGCAGGGGTTGAACTTCGGAATCCGTTATGATTATCTGACGAAGCAGTACCACTCTGATCTATGGGGGGGATTGCTGGATAATGTGGCTAATTTCGTACCGGTAGCACTCTACTTGGGTGGCACGCTGATCTGCTCGCTCATGGCGAATGTAGAGCATCAGACGAGCTCATGGAAGCAACTGCTGGCGCTGCCTATCTCCCGGACCGCCGTATTTATGTCCAAGCTGCTGCTGTGTCTGCTGCTTGTGGCCGTCTCCTGCCTCCTGCTGTCCGTGGGGACGGTAGGTTTAGGATATCTGCTCGGTTTCGGCGATCAGCCGGTTCCCTATGCGAAGGTGATGCAAATCGGGTTCGCCTCCTATGCTGCGGCGTTGCCTGTGATCTCCTTGCAGCTATGGCTCTCCCTGTCCAGCCGCAACCAGACCCTGCCCGTTTCGTGCGGCATTACCCTATCGCTGGGGAGCCTTTTCTCGGCGTCTCTGTCCGAATGGTTTCCGTTATCCTGGCCTATTATGGCCTGGAGCGCTCCCCGGCCCTGGTTGTTTAGCGGGGCTGGGCTGATGCTGGGACTGCTGCTACTGCTGCCGGGAGCCCTGCATTTCGCGCGAAAGGATGTGAATTGATATGGCAATCTTCTGGAGAGTTCTGTCCGCAGAAAGACTGAAGATATCCAAATCCTTCATTTGGCTGCTGGTTATAGGCAGTCCGGTGATCGCCGTATTCATTGGAGCACTCGCCAATATGGAGGAGGAGGGTAGGCCTATCACCTGGCAGGTACTGCTTGGTGTCATGTCAATGGCTCATGCTTTGTTATTTCTTCCGATACTCACGGGTATTTTCGCGGCATTAATCTGCCGAACCGAGCATGTTGACGGCGGCTGGAAAATGCTGCTCTCGCTGCCCGTGACGCGTTCTTCTGTATATTTTGCAAAATATACTATGGTTATGGGCCTGCTGGCTGCTGTACAGTTGCTGTTTTTTGTGGCGCTGATGGGTGTGGGTGTGGTGCGCGGGGTGGATGGGCCTGTACCTTGGATGCTTTTTGTGTCCAGTGTTTTTGGCGGCTGGTTCGCCTGCTTACCGCTGGCCGCGCTGCAAATGGCGGTATCCCTGAACTGGAGCAGCTTTGGCGCACCTCTGGCGCTGAATGTGAGCTTAACCATCCCTAATATGCTAATCGCCAATTCATCCACTTACGGGCCGTATTACCCTTGGGTTCAACCGCTGCTGGCGATGTCGCCTTTTGGAAAGGAAAAATTCGGGGCCTTTAATTTGCCAATGGAAAGTCTGATGCTTGTAGTATTCGGCAGTCTGATTATCTTTATGGCGGCAGGTCTATTCTCCTTCTGGCGCAAAGCCGTCTAAACACGGTGCTTCATGCTAATTGCAAGTCTTCCCATACCGGCCTTCTCCATGGACATCAGATAAAGTTTTGCTATAATTAATCGTAGAAGCTTCGATTAACTATCGGTATGGCCGGATGAAATAGATGGAGGAGGGCGAGAGCATGGAGCCAGCGGCACTCGAAGAATGCGACAATACATGCAACGGTTCGGAGCTGGAACCGGAATCTATGGCGTTAATCCTGCCTGACCGCGGGACAACGGATAAAATGGCGGAGATGTTCAAGGCACTGGGCGACCCTACAAGAGTACGGATGATTTATGCCCTGTCGCAAAGGGAACTGTGTGTGCATGATTTGTCATCCATACTGGATATGGGACAGTCGGCGGTATCCCACCAACTTCGCTATCTGCGTAATCTGCGGATTGTCAAACGCCGCAAGGAAGGCAAAACCGTATATTATTCGCTGAATGACGCGCATGTGGAGCAGATTTTTCTGCAGACCCATGAGCATATCCGGCATGAATAGATGATAGGGTGCTCTGCAAGCCAAATGGCTGCGGAGCACCCTTTTTTTCTAAAAATATAAGAATTTATAGACGGCGAAGCCGTTTCCGCTTGATAGAAGCCGTTTCTTCTTAGTTACACTTTAAGCTCCCTGTGTTTCAGGGAGGAATTCTCGATCTGCAGCGTGGCGTGTTGAATTGCGAATTGGTCCTCCACAAGATCGACGGCCTGCTGAAGAATGCTATGAGGGTCGGCGGTATCCCTGATCAGCAGATGCCCGCTGAGCGCATCAAGCCCGGAAGTGATGGTCCAGACATGCAGGTCATGGACGCCGATGACGCCGTCGATGCGGAGCAAAGCCTCTTTGATCTCCTCTGTATTAATGGCAGCAGGTGTCCCCTCCATTAAGATATGAAAGGCCTGCTTCAGAACACCCCAGGCTCCTCTAAGGATAAGCAGGGCCACCAGTACGCTGATGATGGGGTCGGCGATGTACCACGAGAACAGATTCATAATTAATCCGGCAAGCAGTGCGCCCACAGAGCCAAGGGCATCGCCCATAATATGCAGATAGGCGCTGCGGATATTGATGTTCTCTTTGGTGTCGCTCTTGCGCATAAGGGACCAGGCACTGATCAGATTGGCCAGGAGCCCTACAGCCGCAATAATCATCATAGTGCCGCTTGCTACCGCCGGCGGTGCAAAAAACCGCTGCCAAGCCTCCCATATAATAAATCCGGCAATGACAAACAGTGTAACTCCGTTGAACAAGGCGGCCATAATTTCAAATCGGTAGAAGCCGTAGGAATTCTTCAATGAGGGCGGTCTGACGGCGACAATCATCGCCACCAGGCTTAAGGCCAGAGAGGCGGTGTCACTCAACATATGCCCGGAGTCGGAGAGCAGAGCAAGACTGCCTGTGACCAGTCCTCCGAAAAACTCGAGGAACATAATACCTCCGGTAATGATCAGAGCGATCAATAGGCCCTTCTTGTTATCTGGCGCATGGGAGTGGGAGTGGCCGGAATGGCTGTGCCCATGCCCTTCATTATGTACATGCCCATGCTGTTGGTGATGCGGTTGATGTTCATGGGAATGACCCGGATGATTGTGGTTATTCATAAAATGACCCCTTTCTGTAAAACATATGAATGATTGCTCATATATTAATATTATCCCGGATGAAAGCAGATTACAAGAGATAATCATCAGACTTCGTAGCCATCATCTGCTTATTTTTTTCTGCCAGGGCTATTCTTGTACCCAAAAGGAGAAACTATGCACTTTGCATTGACACTCCAAGATTGAGGGGCATATAATGTGTGTAAGTAAACATATGAACAGATACTCATATATAGGTTTTACCAAGGAGATGAGTCATTTGAATGCGGTCCAAGGAAATGTAAGAAAACAGTGGATGCTGGAAGGGCTGGATTGTGCCAATTGCGCCATGAAAATTGAAAATAAGGTCAAAAAAATTGAGGGAGTCGCATTTTGCTCAGTGAATTTTACCATGAAGCTGATGACGCTGGAAACCGCAGCAGCTGATGCTGAAGCCATATCTGCCGAAGCCCGGCGGACGGTAAACACACTTGAGCCCCACGTGAAGATTAAGGAATTGAAGGCAGCAGGGGTTCGCAGACAGCCGCAGGCGGGCAGCGGTCCGGAGCAGGGAATTAGCCCCGAGCACACTCATCAATCTGCAGCTGCTCATGGACACAGCCATGAAGCCCACAGCCAAGCTGATGTGCAGAGCCTCAATCATAGTGCCGATGATCATGTGGCTGCCCACAGCCACAGCGGTACTCACGACCATAGCCATGAAGCCCATGAGCACGGCGATGCCCATGGACATAGCCATGAGCACGGCGATGCCCATGGACATAGCCATGAGCATGGCGAAGGCGACACCCGGCGTATCCTGCTTCGGTTGGGAGCCGGAGCTGTTCTTGCGGCTGCCGGAATGTTCCTGCCGGTCAGCGGAATGGCGGAGCTGCTGATTTTTCTGGCTGCTTATTTGATGGTTGGAGGCGAAGTGGTCTGGTCTGCTGCCCGGAACATCATCCGGGGTCAGGTCTTCGACGAGAACTTCCTGATGGCGCTGGCGACGATAGGGGCATTCGCGATTGGAGAATACCCGGAAGGCGTTGCCGTTATGCTGTTCTATCAGGTGGGCGAGCTCTTTCAGGGCCTAGCTGTCAACCGTTCCCGCCGCTCGATTTCGGCACTGATGGATATCCGTCCAGAATTCGCATATCTGAAGGAAGGCGGCAGTCTAAGACGTGTTGCACCGGAAGAAGTGAATATCGGCGACCATATTGTGGTCAAACCGGGCGAGAAGGTTCCGCTCGATGGAACTATCCTTGAGGGCAGCGCCATGATGGATACCTCAGCGCTGACCGGGGAATCGGTGCCGCGCGCTGCTGAACCGGGCAGCAAGGTCCTGAGCGGTTTCATTAACCGCAATGGCGTAGTTACGATTGAGGTCACGAAGAATTTTGGGGAATCTGCCGTCTCCAAGATTCTGGAGCTGGTGCAGAATGCCTCCAACAATAAGGCGAAAACCGAGAATTTTATCACCAAGTTTGCCAGAGGCTATACTCCTGTAGTGGTTATTACGGCGCTGCTGCTGGCTGTCATCCCTCCGCTCGTACTGAGCGGGGCCACCTTCTCGGATTGGATCTACCGGGCACTCGTGTTTCTCGTCATCTCCTGCCCTTGCGCGCTGGTCGTCTCGATACCGCTCGGCTTCTTCGGCGGTATTGGCGCAGCTTCCAAAAGTGGCATTCTCGTCAAGGGCAGCAATTTCCTGGAGGCCTTGAACGATGTTAAGGTTGTTGTCTTTGATAAGACGGGAACGCTCACCAAAGGTGAGTTCAAGGTGGCGGGGATTTACCCTACCGAGGGATTTGAGGAGAATGATCTGCTGCGGACCGCTGCCTATGCCGAGAGCCACTCCAGCCATCCGATTGCGGAATCTATCCGTGCAGCTTACGGTGAAGAGATTCCTGGTGAGGCCATAGCGGACTACAACGAAATATCGGGTCATGGTATCGCGGTTACGGTAGAGGGAAGGGCGGTACTGGCGGGGAATGCACGGCTGATGGAGCGTGAAGGCATTGCCAGCCGGACGCCGGAAGCGCACGGAACTGTGGTCCATATCGCCGTAGATAAGCAGTATGCGGGTTATCTGGTGATTGCCGATGAAGTGAAAGAGGATTCGCTTCAGGCGGTTCAGGCCCTGGGACGGCTCGGAATTCACAGAACCGTGATGCTGACAGGAGATGCCTTGGCCGTGGCGGAAGCGGTTGGACAGCAGCTGGGCATAGGGGAGATCCACGCTGAGCTGCTGCCCCAGCATAAGGTGGAGGCCATTGAGAAGCTGGAGCGGGAAAAGTCACAACGGGAAAAAATAATATTTGTGGGCGATGGGATTAATGATACACCGGTACTGGCCAGAGCAGATGTCGGCATCGCCATGGGCGGCCTGGGGTCGGATGCAGCGATTGAAGCGGCAGATATCGTAATTATGACTGACGAGCCTTCAAAGATTGCTACAGCGATCAGTATTGCCAAGCGTACGCGGACTATTGTCTGGCAGAATATTATTTTTGCCCTTGCAGTGAAGGCTATATTTCTGCTGCTTGGCGCATTCGGAATCGCCACGATGTGGGAAGCCGTCTTCTCGGATGTGGGGGTGACCGTGCTTGCGGTTCTGAACAGTGTACGGGCCCTGCAGGCTCCCAAAGCGGTGTAAACCATTCTCCTTTGCACCAGCAAATAAATAGTATGAAAAAAATAAGCATCGATATCCCAAATTGTGGGTCCCGAGGCTTATTTTTTATGTGGAAACTAATGTTTTTTGTCTGTTATTGCCGATATAACACTATAGATTTACAGCATATGGAAGATCATTATCAGTTTTGCTGGGGGGAAACTAAGGTGGATAAGACAGATGTACCGGAAAAAATGAAAATGAAAGCAAAAGGAAGAAAATCAACATCCGTGCAAACCAAATGGTCGCTTGTGATTCTTGCCATTTCCATCGTGCCCTTGCTGGGGACAACCATCTTTTTGATACAGTATTTCGGTGGTGTGACCCGGTCGGACAGCGAGGAACTGGCTACCAAAATCCTGGAGATGAACACTTCCCGGATCGATGAATGGCTGAAAGGCCGGACCTCGGCTGTACAGGAGCTCATCGCGCAGCATCCGGAGTTTGACACAGCGAAGCCGGAGAGCATTTTTCCGGTAGTGAAGGTGCTTGAGGAGAGTGACACCCAGTCCGAGGGGTACAGTGTCATTAACAAAGAGGGCCTGCTGACCAATACGATGAACTTGACGGCCGATATGGCGAAATCAGCCTATTTCATAAAGTCCAAGGAGTCTCTTACACCGGCAGTAGGTGATATGTCGTACCTGGAGCCGCTCAAAAAGTACATCATCCCGCTCGTCGTACCTGTAGTGGATAAGCAGAAGCAATTTACCGGAGGGATTGCGTTTTCGGTTACACCCGATATCCTGAAGGAGATGAGCAAAAGCATCCATGTGGCTGAGAGCGGCTACGGCTATGTAGTTTCCGGCAAGGGAGACTATTATGCGTATTCGGATATGAGCCGGATTGG
Organism: Paenibacillus sp. P3E; assembly: GCF_001909045.1. Lineage (NCBI taxonomy): Bacteria > Bacillati > Bacillota > Bacilli > Caryophanales > Paenibacillaceae > Paenibacillus > Paenibacillus sp. P3E. The sequence goes on from NZ_LVWH01000160.1 coordinate 19,359, forward strand.
CAAAAACATCGCCGATTATGCCAAGGAGCCGGAGATGAAGAAGGCTGTCGCCGCTATTCTCAGCCGCGAGAGCGGCTCGGAAACCTATACAGGTGAAGACGGTAAGACGGTCATTACATATTTCAAGACCATTCCCGGTACGGATTGGAAGCTGATGATCAATGTGCCGAAAAGCGAGATTTTTGCCCAGGTGAATTCTGCTCAGCGCTTAGCCACGATATTAATCATTGGCATCATTCTGATTGTGAGTGTGATTTCTTTATATCTTACGCGCATGGCGGTTAAGCCGCTGGTAGCGATCTCCGGCGTAATGAAAAGAGTGGCTGGCGGCCATCTGAGTGAAAGGGTTGCTGTCCGTTCGGGGGATGAGATCGGGCAAATGAGCGAGAGTATCAATGATACGGTTACTTCACTGTCAGGGATTGTCGGAACCATTGATTCCACAGTGCTGCAGGTAGCTGCCGCTGCCGAAGGACTGCTGGAATACGCCAACCAATCCTCCAATACCTCGGCTGAAATTGCTACTGTAATCCAAGAGGTTGCACATGGCATGAAGGAGCAGTTCAAAGGGTCGGAGCAATCAGCGCGCGCTACCGAAGAAATGGCTGTCGGCCTGCAGAGAATCGCGGAATCCTCCGTAAGTGTGTCCGATCAGGCAGAAACCGTGAGTGCAGAGGTCGAAAACGGTTATCTGGAGATTCAATCTACGCTGGCGCAAATGACGGTCATTACCACAACAGCCGGTCAAACCTCTGAGCTCATCCAAGCGCTGACACAGCAATCTGAGCAGATCGGACAAATTGTCGATGTCATCTCTGAAATCGCGAATCAGACCGGACTCCTGTCGCTCAACGCTTCAATTGAAGCTGCCCGTGCAGGCGAGCATGGACGTGGCTTCGGTGTCGTGGCGAATGAAGTCAAGAAGCTGTCTGAGCGGACCAACACCTCCATTATAAATATCGTGGAGCTGATCAAGCAGATTCAAACCTCTACCACCGATGCTGCATTGTCTATGGACAAGAGCATCGCTGAAATTGGCGATGGTATGGGCAAAATGAAAAATGTGGGTACATCCTTCGAACACATCCGTTCCTCCATACGGGAGGTTTCTACACAGATCCAGGACGTTTCCGCCATTAATGAGCAAATGTCTGCCGGGACGGAGGAGATTACGGCTTCGGTCTCCGATATGCTGACCATTGCCAAGGATTCAGCGGAGAATGCCCATGCAGTCTCCCATGCTTCTGAAGACCAGATGCAACTTATGAAAAAGGTCGTAAGCTCAGCGCAATCCCTGAATGAGATGATGTCCGAGCTAAAAGGCGAGATTGAGAAATTCCGTTAAGGTTAAGGTTATATCCAAGCGCTTAAAAACAGATGAAACCAGATGAAAACACCCCCCGATTCTACACACTGCCGTGTGAAGTCGAGGGGTGTTTACTTTAAAAGATAAGAATTTATAGGCTTCGCGCAATAAATGATTCTTATCGTTCTCGCTGAAACGGATACCTTTCTATGAAGTATGGCATAGCCGTTTCAACTTGCAGGGAGTAATTACACCTTTTCTTCCAGGTGCAGACTCTCTATGCCACGCCGGATAATATGGCAGGAAGCCTCAAGCTTCGTGGATTCCTCCGGGCTCAGGTTCAGCTCGAGCAGTTCCTGTATCCCGCCGCTGCCGATAATCGCCGGTGCTCCGGCGCATACACCGGTTTGCCCGTATTCTCCGTCCAATATGGCGGAGACGGCAATGATTTTATGCTCATCATTCAGGATAGAGCGGGTGATATAGGCCAGCGCACTGCCGATGCCAAAATGTGTCGAGCCCTTGCGCGTGAAAATCTCCCAGCCGGCATCCTTAGTCTTGCGGGCGATGTCTTCCAGATCGAGGGTGCTGAACCGCTCGCGGTGCTGCGCCATGATCTGGAGAATCGGTTTGCCGCCGATCGTTACGTGGGACCAGGCCACGAATTGGGATTCACCATGTTCGCCCAGCGCGTAACCGTTGACACTGCGGGGATCGATGGTGAATACCTCTGACAGAAGCGTCTTCAGGCGCGAAGAGTCGATAGAGGTTCCGGTGCCAATAATTCTGTGGCGCGGCAGTCCGGATATTTTCCATACCATATAGGTGACAATATCAACAGGATTAGCAGCAACCACGAAGATACCATCGAAGCCGCCAGCCATAATTTCCGTAATAATTTCCTTCGTAATCACTGCAGCAGCATCAAGAACATCCAGTCTGCTCTGTCCCGGCATGGGATTGGCACCTGCTGTCAGAATGACAACGTCCATTCCGGCGCAATCGCTGGAAGTGCCGGCATATACCTTGGTACGGGTTCCGGTGAAATCCATGCAGTGCGAGAGATCAAGTGCTTGTGCCATCGCGCGGTCATACGTGCGGTCAATCATCATGATCTCATCGCATATTGCCTGATTGACCATGGAATAGGCACAGCTGGAGCCGACCATTCCCGAGCCGACGATCGCCACTTTTCTTGATTTACTTTTCAATTGCCATGTCCCCACTCTCTAAAAGGATATCTGCTTATATTCTAACTGATCTCATCGTAAGTTACCTGACATCAGGAACAAAAAAGGGTTGCCGATCTGTTCATATTCTGTCACAAATGACACGGGGAGTTAGAAAAGCCTGGGCGGTCTACTGATATTATATGCAAACTAGTGGGGAGGGGGAATGTAAGTTGACAAGCGGAAAAATATAAAGAAGCATTCCTGAGCCCGCCAAGCTCCGAATGCTCCTTATTTTCGCTCTATGAATAAGTATCAACCCCGGGGCTGCGGGATGCGGGATTCCGGTGGAGCCATCTGGTTGTACCGCTTATACATGAAGAATCTCCAGTGGAGGATCATGCCGAAGGCCAGAATGAAGAAGAGTCCGCCTGACTGCGGAATGGATACATATTGATTGATGAATTCATGCAGCAGGGTGCGGATCAGCAGCAATCCGAGCAGAATGAAGGCGAAGCTTTTGGAACGCCGGGCAAAGATCTGGCCTTCCCGTTCTTCAAACTTAGTGCTGCGAATCAGCGGATAGGCAAATATAAACCAGCCAATCAGAAAAGCCGCCGCCGCCCACCACAAGGGGAATCTGACTTCAGGTACAACAAACATGGCAAAGCCTGTGGACATGCCGAGCGGCGGAATCCATATTTTGCGGATCGTCACGGGACGCGAGCTAGCCTTCAGGCGGATGAAAATAACCATCAGCGCCATGAATAGAGCCCCCACAGTGGAGCCGACATGCAGAAGTGAAGGGTTGATATTGCCCATGATTCACTTTCCTCTCTGTGATATGTGTCACTTATTTTTCCATTATAGCAGAAAAAAGAAGGCAAAACATCGAACGCTTCTTGGCGGTAATCCAGTAATTCCTGCCTGCCGGACAACGGATTAAGCCGCAAGAAACCCGCCAAGAGGGACCTTGGCGGGTTTCTAACTGAAACGGGTACATCCCTTAGAGGACAGCACATCCGTTTCTACTTGCACTCCTGCTAAGCCTTAAGAACGGCTGCGTCCACCGACCGAACGGAGAATCAGGCTGACGATAAAGATTAGGACGATTGCACCGATTAGCGAAGGGAAGACGTAGAAATCACTGATCTTAGGTCCCCAGCTTCCCAGCAGCATTCCGCCAAGCCATGAACCGAGAATACCGGCGATAATGTTACCGATCACACCACCTGGAATATCTCTGCCCATAATCAGACCAGCCAACCAACCAATTACGCCACCAACAATCAACATCCATAATAAACTCATTATGCTTCAGCTCCTTTGGGTTTTTGTTATCTTCGATGGTTACTATTAACCTCAAGCCGGGCGTTTAAACCATTGTCAAATATTGTAGGCATCCTAATAACTAGTACTTCATTATGTCCTGAAATAGGCTGTTTAAACCGGGTGAGGTATTGGGTACATAATCATGTTATAGTGAAAAAAGACCGGGAACCGCGGGTGGGTTCCCCGGGTAAAGAGTATTAGGAAAAGGGTATATAAGAAGTAAATGGAACTACGTACCTCTATACAATAAAAGGAGACGCAGACATGCAACAGCCTAATGAAGTTCTATTCTATGCAGGAACCTATAACAGCGCAGATCATGAAGCAATTATACTGGGGGCTCTGAACAAGGATACCGGAGAAATGAGGGTGCTGAACAACACCAAGGGCATTGAGAATCCCTCATATCTGGCAGTGAACCGTTCAGGAACGGTACTATATGCTGTAAGTGAGAAGGATGAGGGCGAGGTCTATGCTTTTGCGATTGAGCCCGGAAGCAGAGCACTGCGCCTGCTGGGAAGCAGGCCAACAGATGGAGGCGCTCCTTGCTATGTGTCGATCTCCCCGCAAGAGGATTACATATTTGTCTCCAACTATTCGGGAGGCAACGTCAACGTCTTTCCGGTGAATGCGGATGGTTCGCTCCTGGAGATGTCCGCCCAAGTGAAGCATGAGGGTTCGGGTATAAGGGAAGACCGGCAGGAAGCGCCACATCCCCATTCGGTTATTCCTGACCGGACCGGAAGCCATGTGCTGGTCTGTGATCTGGGGCTGGATCAGATTGTGTTCTACCGCTTGGAGGACGGCAAGCTGGTCACTCACAGAGAAGTTCCACTCCCGCCAGGCTCGGGTCCCCGTCATCTGGCCGGACATCCTTCGGGACAATGGTTATACCTGATTAATGAGCTGAACAGCACAATTACTGTATTTGCTAACGATGAAACGTCTGCTAATCTGAAGATTCTGCAGAACGTAAGCTCTTTGCCGGAGCATTATGCAGCCGGCAGCGACGACACAGCTGCTGATATCCATGTATCCCCGTGCGGCCGTTTCCTGTACGCTTCCAACCGCGGGCATGATAGCATTGCTGTGTTCTATATCGACGCAGCCACGGGCTTACTGGAGCCGCAGGATTGGGTGACTTCCGGGGGCCGGACACCACGCAATTTCGCCATTATTGGCGGCATGCTGCTCTCGGCGAATCAGAACAGCGATAATATCGTTTCGTTTAGAATTGACAGGGATACCGGAAGACTGATTCCTACTGGCAATGAGCTGGAAATTCCGTCACCGGTCTGCCTGAAGCAGCTGTAACCTAGAAGTGCCTCCTATGCGGCTTGCTGCCGGCAGATAGGAGGCACTTTTTATTAGATATAAATGTAGCGGGTCCACTTGTATGACAACTTTTTGCTTATTGTATAATTGCGGTTTGCTTGGACCCTTCCATTGCATTTCCTTTATCATAGAATCCGATATCATCCAGCATAATTCTGTCACCGCCCTTTTGCAGATAAAAGGTGATTTCGCTCAGTTTATCCGGTTCAAACCGAGGATCTTCTTCGAGAAAGCGTGCAAAAGGCAGCTCATAGGTCTGAAACACCGCTTCCGAGAGATCACCGTATTTGCCGTCGCTCATCCGCTCCTCAAGCCAGGGAAGGATTGTGAACCGGGTCCGGGGCAAAGGCAGAATATCCATGAACTCATTCACCGGAAGGCGGGCGGATACACCATTACTGTCCGTCAACTCGACTTCCACATGGGGGGAGACCGCCGTTTCCGGCCTATCCTCAGCATCTCCAGTATCGGCATTGCGGTTAGCCATGGAGAACGTCAGCCCCAACGCCCCAGATTCGGCAAGTCTGCCAGCCACGCTGTCCTTCAGCTTGATGCTGTAAGAGGCCACCGCGCTGTCCTTTGCCTTATGTTCCAGCAGAAGCCCATAGGTGGTTTTACTATTGGACTCCCGGTCCTTGGCGACCTCTTCGTTCCAGATGAGTCCCGCTGCTTCAGCGGTTCCGCCGGTGACGGTGTCTTTTTTGCGGTCTTCATCAAAAGTGGCTACGGGAATATAATCCCCGCTCTGGAAACGGCTGTAGTATACAGTATCCGGAAGCCACTGCAATCCGCTGCGGTAATCGCGGAACAGGTTCTGGTAGACTTCCTCTCCATACAGGGTAGTCTCCAGAAAGGCGCTAACGTACACCTTGGCAATCTGCCGCTGGGCCTCACCATTCATTATCTCTGTACGGTCCAGGAGCAGTCCTGCCGGAAGCGACTGGTCATACAGTCCCCAGCTGGTATTGAACTGGCTGTGATTAGCATCGGCGATATACAGTGAACTTTTGAACGAGGAGGCAGCCCCGGTAAAGGAAGAACGGATATACTGCCGGTCTCCGTAGAAATCATGTACATCCCCGTCGCGTGCGCCTTGCAGGGTCAAATAGTTGACATCCACTAGGCGGGCCTGCTGATCATCAATCGTCTTGTCGGTAGGCGCGAGCGCAATGACAGATGCAATGTGGAACTGGCGGGCGGCGGCATAAGCCGGGTCGTTCTTGAACCACCGTCCGGCATCAGCGGCCATGGCAACGGCTTGCCCGCCGCGGCTGTGTCCGAGCAGCGCGGTTCGGGTGTAGTCCACCTTGTGATAGAAAGGGTTGCCGGACTGCTCCGTGAAATTGCCAATCTGCTGCAGGTGTTTCAGAATCATCCAGGTGCGCACCTTGAAGTCATTGTCCGGAATGCCTGACCAGGCGGAATAGTTCAGAAAGTTCTCATCCAGTGAAACCGCGATGAACCCGCGGCTGGCGAGCTGCTCGCCCAAGTAGGCGTAGCCTCCCTCTGAGTAATCCTCCATCATGTGATTGCCGTGCACCATGAGCACAAGCGGATAGGGTCCATCTCCATCCGGCATCCAGACGCGGGCATTTACAGGAAGCGCACTGTAGTCGAAGCCCCAGAATAAGGTGCGGAGCTTGGGCCAGCTTTTAATGTAAGCAGAGGCATCCACATTGGACGTTATAAGCTCTGTTTCATCGCCATATTCGGTCCGATGCAGATCCTGGCCGCTGGCGTAGGTGAAGCTGCGGTAGGTATAGTTCCCCGGCTCTCCCGGATCTTCGGCAGGGATGGGCGCGGGGTTTCCGGCAGCAGCAGTCACCTCTGGCACATCATCATCAGAGCCACCAATCAGGAGGGCGAGCGGAGATGCCAGCAAGAGGGCAGCCAGCACCAGCCCCAGAGTGAACCGCCGGGTGCGCAGGAGTCCCAGAGCCACGCCGCCCAGCCCTCCGAGAACAGTGGCGACTATAGCTACGGCAGCTGCAGCTTCAAGCTCCAAATCCGCATCGTAGAAGATTAGTAGGACTATCCCCAAAGTGCTCAATAAAGAGCCCGCGTAGAGGCGCGGGATGCGCAGTCCTGTCAGGGCCAGCAATACAGCAAGAATATTTCCTGCAAACCCTAGAATGAGGGTCGCGGCGGTAGTTGCAAGCATAATATCGGCAGCACTTCCGAGTCCGGTAGGAATGCCCAGGACAGCTGCTGTAAACATCAAAAAGCATATGACCCAAGGACCGGCCAGCGCCGTCCTCCATAACTGTGTGTCATAACGGTACGTGTCCAGGATGCGCCTTGCCGTCCCTCCCAGAATTCGCCTGTGCAGACGTGGCCGTTGCGGCGAGGGTGCGGGTACAGGTACGGGCACGGGTACATACTCCAGATTCATTCCCATGTTTGTCTCCCCCGGTTATTGCGGTACTTTCGGCTTTTTTTGAAAGATAAGGACTTATATGGTTCACGCTATAAATCATCCTTCTATTTCTCACTGAGAACGGATTCCGTCTCTTAAAAGGATGGTAAAGCCGTTCCCCTTTGACCAATAAGATGTAGCAATAATATTACATTTACTGCTTCAATAACAAGTGGATCTTGCAGGAACCGCCGCCACTTGCTGTCGTCAGAACCGCCTCAAACCGACTTTCCGCTATTTTGAAAAAAAGGTTTGACAGTCTGATGAGGTTTCAGTATTATATTTTCATAACCCACTAAATGGGTAGGGATAATAGAATAAAGTTCTTACCGTACAGACGGAGGAACGCCCGCCAGTAGCTCGCAGACACGTGTCCACAGGACCGGTTTGACCTGCCATACGCGGGCCTTCCTCCGTCTATTTTTGCTGAAATGCAAGGGGCAAGCAGGCTTATCGGAACTTCATGGGGTGTCACAAATAGAACGGCCAAGAGAAAAGGACAGGGGAGTGGCTTGTGATGAAGAAAGCTGTGATGAAGAAAGGGATCAAGAAGGGACTTATCACTGGTTTCACATTACTATTGACGGCAGGTCTTGCCGCTTGCGGCAACAATAATTCGAATAATGGGGCGGCCGCCCAGACAGATGCGCCGGCAGCAAGCAATGCGGCAGGAGCGGCTGAAGCTACCAAGGCACCGGCGAAAGATCCGGTAGAGCTGCTGAATGTATCTTATGACCCTACACGCGAGTTGTACGAGAATTATAACAAGGCGTTCTCTGCCTATTGGGAGAAGGAGACCGGCCAGAAGGTTACGGTTAAACAATCGCATGGCGGCTCCGGCGCACAGAGCCGGGCGGTCCAGGAGGGCCTGGAAGCGGATGTCGTTACCCTGGCCCTGGGCTATGACATTGACGCACTGAAGAATAAAGGGCTGATCAATGACGGCTGGGAAAGCAAATTCGAACATAACAGCTCCCCATACACCTCGACCATTGTGTTTCTTGTACGCAAAGGCAATCCCAAAGGCATTAAGGACTGGCCGGATTTGTTAAAAGAAGGTGTAGAGGTCATTACCCCGAACCCGAAAACATCCGGCGGCGCCCGCTGGAACTACCTTGCTGCCTGGGGTTATGCGCTTGATCACAACAATAATGATGAAGCTAAGGCGCAGGAGTTTGTCCAGGAGCTGTTCAAGCATGTGCCTGTGCTGGATACCGGGGCGCGCGGGGCAACAACGACCTTTGTAGAACGTGGAATCGGTGATGTGCTGATTGCCTGGGAGAATGAAGCCTACCTGTCGATTAAAGAGCTGGGCCCGGACAAATTCGAAATTGTTAACCCGTCCGAGAGTATTCTGGCTGAACCACCGGTTGCCGTCGTTGACAAGGTTGTAGATAAAAGAGGTACCCGTGAGGTCGCAGAAGCCTACCTGAAATATCTGTATACCGAAGAGGGGCAAAAAATCGCTGCGGAGAACTACTACCGTCCGACCCTTGAGAGTGTAAAAGAGGAATACAAGGATAAATTCCCTGAGATTAAGCTGTTCACGCTGGCGGATAAATTCGGAACGTGGAAAGAAACGCAGGAAAAGCATTTCAATGACGGCGGAATCTTTGACAAGATCTATGTGCCTGGAGCCAAATAAGCGCGGGATGGGCGAAATACAGAAGAAATGGTAAGAGTTATGGCAAGCAGGCTTGTGCAGGGAAGCTGATCGGCTTACATGCCGAAGGCGGAAAGGGATGAATAGGTCATGAATGTCACCACTACGGCTGCGGTACGGCGCAAGGTGCTGCCGGGCTTCGGACTAACGATGGGCTACAGCGTACTCTATCTGAGTCTCGTCGTACTGCTGCCGCTATCGGCACTGCTGTTCAATTCGACAGGACTCAGCTGGGCAAAATTCTGGGATATCGCTACGGACCCGCGTGTTCTGGCTTCGTACAGGGTCAGCCTGAGCACTGCGGCAGCGGCAGCCTTAGCCGATGCTTTTCTGGGGCTGCTGCTGGCATGGGTGCTGGTGCGCTATGAGTTTCCGGGCAAACGGATCTTTGACGCCCTGATCGATCTGCCGTTTGCACTGCCGACAGCTGTAGCGGGTGTCTCCCTGACGGCGCTGTATTCACAGAATGGCTGGATCGGCTCCCTGTTGGAACCGCTGGGGCTAAGGATCGCATTTACCCCGCTCGGGATCACACTCGCACTGATGTTCATCGGCATTCCCTTTGTGGTCCGCACCGTACAACCGGTGCTGGAGGACCTCGACCGGGATATGGAGGAAGCTTCGGCAACACTGGGAGCGGGACGCTGGCGGACCTTCCGCAGCATCGTGCTCCCGGAACTGTTCCCGCCGCTGCTAACCGGCTTTGCGCTGGCGTTTGCCCGCGGGATCGGGGAATATGGCTCCGTGGTGTTCATCTCCGGCAACATGCCGATGCGCACGGAGATTGCGCCCCTGCTCATCATGTCCAAGCTGGAGCAATTCGATTATGCGGGGGCAACCGCAGTAGCTCTACTGCTTCTGCTGATCTCTTTTCTGATGCTGCTCGTAATCAACACACTGCAGCGCTGGGCCCGCAAGACTTCTCGGTGAAGAGGCTTCCGAAGCCAGTTTTATCGAAGCTGATTCAAAGAAGTGTATGCTTACAAAACTTTCAGGAGGTGAAATCATGGCTGGTACTGTCCCTATGGCTGCTCTCAGGACGCACCGGAACGCAGCCTCCCCCGCAACGACGGAGTCCTCTGCCGTGAAATGGGTGCTGGTCGCTGCGGCCGCACTTGTGCTGTTCTGGCTGATTGCCCTGCCGCTGATTGTGGTGCTGACAGAAGCGCTGAAGCGGGGCTGGGATGTATTTCTGGCAGCGCTGACTGATCCTGATGCCGCTTCCGCTCTCCGGCTGACGCTGCTGGTTGCTGTGATTACCGTACCGCTGAATACACTGTTCGGGGTGATGGCGGCTTGGGCGGTGACCAAGTTCCGTTTTCGCGGCAAAGGGTTTCTGATTACGCTGATTGATCTGCCTTTTGCCGTATCGCCAGTCATTGGCGGACTTATCTTTGTGCTTGTATTCGGCTCGAATGGCTGGTTCGGTTCCTGGCTCAGCGCCCATGACATTAAGATTGTATTCGCCCTCCCCGGCATTGTGCTGGCCACACTGTTTGTGACCTTTCCATTTGTGGCCCGCGAGCTGATTCCGCTAATGGAGGACCAGGGCACGCAGGAAGAAGAAGCGGCTATTACACTGGGGGCGCATGGCTGGCAGATTTTCTGGCGGGTGACCCTGCCGAATATTAAATGGGGACTGCTGTATGGGATTATCCTCTGCAACGCGCGGGCGATGGGGGAGTTCGGTGCGGTATCCGTTGTCTCCGGGCACATTCGGGGGGAGACGAACACGCTGCCGCTGCATGTCGAAATTTTGTATAACGAGTATCAGTTTTCGGCTTCCTTCGCCGTGGCCTCCCTGCTGCTGTTGCTGGCTCTGGTAACGATGATCGTAAAAAGCTGGCTTACACGCAAAAATGCACATTGACAGCCCTTTTGATTCCATGCTAAGTTAAAACATAGTATACAGGTTGGTTATGACGGGATTGGTGGAGAATCCCCTGTCCGGGGAAAGGGAGGCTGGAGAATGGCTAAGCCGCTGAAAGTGGATGAGGTATGGCTTACGCGGATTGCGGAGCTTTTGGATGATATGGAATTCGGGTCCCTGCATATTGTGGTACACGAAGGACAAATTGTACAGATGGAGCGGACAGAACGCAAGCGTTTTGAGAACAGTACTGCAAATGCACGTTATAGTGGAGAGGCCGGAAGCCGGCGGACCGATTCCCGTTCTGCGGGGCGAGGATAGAAGCATAATGCAAGACCTTCATTCGAAATTCGAGTGGGGGTCTTTTTTGTTGCTCCAGGATGGTGGGAATTTTTCTATAATCATTTTATATATTGTAAACGGTTAATCTCATTGGTACTATTTGTTGCATGAACAAGGGGGATGGTATTATGCGATTAAGCGATTGGTCTGTTGATACAATTATGTATGATTTATCGGGTGGATATTTGATCCGAAAGGCGGAGCCGGAAGAATGGGGAGTATTTTGCTCTGTCTATTATAATATGCAGTACACCGGATTTTTTAGAGAAGAGGGCTTTGCCGGTTCGCGCAAAAATGCATTTTGGATTTATAAAGGGGAAACCAAAATAGGCGGAGTCAGAATGTCACCGAACGTGATTTACCATTTATTTTTTATCCCTCCGTTTAACGACTCCTTTGAGGTATTGAAGCAACTCAAGGAACTGTTGACACATTGGTCAGATCGGACTGAGCCTATCAGGACATATGAGGTTCTTCCGGATCAGGTTCAGTTATTTGCGAGGTCAGGCTTTTGGCCGGATGAGTTCAGATGCCGGTGGATGCAGCGTCCTACTGATCATTTTGAAGTGGTTTGGGATGACGATTTAAGAATTGAGAGTCCGGAAATTCTGGAAAATGGTCAAGGGACTAAGAGGTTCATTCTCGAAAATGAGATTGCCCGTTGTGATTTTGATAGCTTTCGGGGAGGTTTTGAAGCGGTCAGGCGGAAAAAGTCCTCTTTAGAGGATTTTATCCCCCATGAAGATCCTAATTATGCTAATGAAATATTAGTTCAGGCCTCCACCCTGGTATTTGATAAGAATTCAGGTCAGCTTATTGCAAATTGCCGCCTATGCCTGCAGGATAACGTAGCGGCGGTATATAGTATTGGGGTTACACCTGCCCATAGAGGAAAAGGTCTGGCTACCCGCATGTTACAAAGGGCCTTAACGATTCTGAAAGATAAATATCCTCTGCTGAGATTGTATGTTATGGAAGGTAATGATGCGGAATCTGTGTATTTTAACCTTGGGTTTATGCCTGGTGTACAAGAGATACAGAATATGCGTATTCCTGAGAATTAGAAGTGGAAGAAATATGCCGATGCGCACGGAGATTGCGCCGCTGCTCATCATGTCCAAGCTGGAGAAATTCGATTATGCGGGGGCAACAGCAGTAGCACTGCTGCTTCTACTGATCTCTTTTCTGATGCTGCTCGTAATCAACACACTGCAGCGCTGGGCCCGCAAGACTTCGCGGTGAAGAGGCTTCCGAAGCCAGTTTTGTCGAAGCTGATTCAAAGAAGCTTATGCTACAGTACTGCAAATGCACGTTATAGTGGAGAGGCCGGAAGCCGTCGGGCTGATTCCCGTTCTGCGGGGCGAGGATAGAAGCAAGGCTTGTCATAATAAACGCAAGAGGCACCTATCAATAAAAAGCGAAGGTCCATTCTGATTTTTTCAGAAAGATCTTCGTTTTTTCTTGCTGTCCACCTCTTTGCTCTCTCTGAAAAAGGGAGACGTATTATGTGCTGGATACCGTGTGCACCCATGCCGCGTATAACTGCCCAAGTTTCCGAAAGATCAACGGCAGTAATAAGGTTAACACTAATCCAATGCCAGCGGCTATCCAGGAGCGCTCGAACGATGACAAGTCGTACAGAAAGAGAAGCGGAGTGGAATCGGATGCGAAAAGATCAAAGGAGAACAGTCTGTCACTCACCAGATAGGCTAATGGAGACAGTAAAATCCCAAAGGCTGTAGCCGGCAGGACGATAGCCAATGTAAAACCGAGAATCCCTATGGGAAGCTGTGCTACGCTGTAGATAAGTCCCCGGTATGTTTTTCCTTGACTAAGAAGTGTGAATAACGACCTTGGGCCATCCGTGCGCAGAGGTGCTGGATCGCCTGTATGTTCAGGCTGTTGATGATCTCCGCGAATCCAGTGATCCACCACTAGTTCTTCTTGTACCATCATTCTGCGGCACGCAGCAAGTGTTGCTGCCAGCAAGGGTAACCCAATCCATAATATGATCAGAGGCAAACTTACGCATATTCCCGTAACTGCAATTACAAATGCTAGGATTCCTTTTGGAAGAGACTTCATAAGCAGACTCCAGGATTTCATAAAGCTTTGTTTTTTCATTGTATTATTCTCTCCCCTTTACCGATCTTTTTTCAGTATAACTGGATATTCTTGTATGAGCACTAACCCCAAGTCTGAAAATCCGCCCGACTTTGGTCCAGTCTTTTGATGCTGCGCATAAAAAAACGGAAAGCCTATAGCTCGCTTGAAGGTGGGGAGGAGAAACATTTCTACTCAGCCTCTGCTCCTGAGAGGAACCGCCGGAATAGGAATACATTCAAGCCAGGCAAAAGAATCCAGATCCTCATAAGTGACCTGGACTGCAATATGCCTAGTATAGACCTTTTATCAATGGAGGTAGGTTGTACTCCTTCTTCTGTGATTTCTATGCCTCCGCCCTTAGTAGCGTGGGGTGCGCCGTGGCGCGAAGATACCCTCAATAAGCAGAATGATTGCAGTAATAATGTGCATAATCCATCCGACCAAAGGGATTAAGCCGACAACCGAGGTGATCACCCCGATCACGTTCCCGATAAAAGGGCCACGCTCTTTCAACAGCAGGACTACGGCTACGACATGCAGCAAAAAGGCAACACCCAGCGGCACCCAGGCATTAGCGACAACAAAAGCGCCCCCGATCAACGGCAGTGCCAGAAAAGCCTCATAAGCAAAGGTGCCCCACTTGAACAGTTTTCCTATTGGAGTCATGATTACTTCACCAAACCTTTCCACATCATAATATGATCTTATAAGAACAGGTTCTCTGAGTCATTGTACGTCGCACCACGGATAATGTTTCAACTCCTTGTGCATGGGATGGGCGTTCTTGCTTGGCAGTGGTGAGGTCATATATATTGGTAACAGAATAGCAGCCAGGATTTGCAGGTACTGTTCATCATGCCTGATTCGCAGGGAATGTTCCTGCGGCGCTAATATAGGGTAACCGTTTGGAGATACAGCAGGAGAAAGGGAGGCATTCAGGATATGGATGTTGTAGTTTTTGGGGCAACAGGAACGATTGGCAGAGCTATTGTGCAAGAAGCGTTAAAAAGAAAACATGAGGTCACCGCCGTAGTCTGGAATCCGGCCTCTTTAGAGCTGGAGCATGAGCGTCTGCATGTGGCCACCGCCGATATTCTGGACCCGGCGACGGTAGCGGAGGCAGTGCGCGGACATGAAGAGGTGATCAGCGCCTTTGGCCCCGCTGCCGGGCGGGAGAATGACCTGGTGCGTGCGGCTGAGAGTCTGCTGGAGGGTCTGCAGGCTGCCGGTCTTCAGCGGCTGCTTGTGGTTGGCGGAGCTGGAAGTCTGAAGACGGAGTCGGGTGAATGGCTCATGGATTCGCCGGGATTCCCGGAGAAGTTCCGTCCGCTTGCGGAAGCGCATGGACATGCCTATGAAATCTATAGCGGCTCTGCGCTCGACTATACGTACATCAGCCCGCCGGCCACGATCCGCCCGGGCCGCCGGACGGGACAGTTCCGTATCGGCCTGGACCGGCTGGTGGTGGATGAGAACGGGGACAGCAGTATCAGCGTGGAGGATTTTGCCGTAGCTGTTGTTGACGAACTGGAAGAGGGGAATTTCAGCCGCAACCGGTTTACGGTTGGGTATTGAGCCGGGTACAGGCTAACCGTGCAGAACCCGCTGCACCATATGAATAGGTGGCCTTCCGTGACCGGAGGGCTTTTTTTGAAAGATAAGAATTTTATGTTGTAAACAAAGCAATTAAAAAGGGGGCTGGGCTATGTATGTGGTAACTGCAGAGGAAATGCGGGAGCTGGACCGGCAGACCATTGAGCGGCTGGGTATTCCTGCAATCGCGCTGATGGAAAATGCCGGCAGGGCCATTGCGGAGGAGATCATCCGGTTCTGCCGGTACCAAGCCGGCGGAGGCGGTACCCCTGCTGCTTGGAATCAGGCAGGCGGAGCAAGCGAAGCTGCGGGTACGCGCGAGCTGGAGCGGGGAGATGCCGGCGCTGCGGGCAGGAGCCGGAACGGCGGAGCATATGGTCCAGGCGGACGGGGTGACGCCGGGGCACTGGGAAGCGGCGGCCCGGGGGTCCAGCCGCCGGGGTTCTCGGTCAGCGGCGATGCCGCGCTGACCCTGGAGCATGCCGGCGACGAACATTGGCTCGTCCTCGTCGGCAAAGGCAATAACGGCGGCGACGGCCTCGCCGCCGCCAGGCATCTGCGTGAGGCGGGTATCGCCGTCACGCTGGTGTATGCGGCCGCGCCGGAGTCGCTGGCCGGCGAAGCCGCGCTGCAGCAGAATGCTGCTGCAGCCTTGGGCCTGCCCGCCGCAGTCTACGGCCGGGACCGGGTGGACTTTGTCGCATGCAGCGGCATCCTGGATGCGCTGCTCGGCACCGGCAGCGCGGGAGCCCCGCGCGGTGCCTATGCGGAGCTGATTGCCGCCGCGAACGGCAGCGGCAAACCGATTGTGTCCGCAGACATCCCGAGCGGGCTGGATGCGGACACAGGCCGGGCGCATGAGCCTTGCATTCATGCGGTAGTGACGGTCTGCCTCGCGTTCCTGAAGCGCGGGCTGCTGCAGTATCCCGGTGCAGCGTGCGCCGGGCAGGTGGTGGTCCGCTCCATCGGCATCCCGGCTGCCTTGGCCCGGGAGAGCGGCGTCCCGGCCAGCCTGCTGACGCCGGAGGTGCTAAGGACACGTCTGCAGGTCGACGTGTCGCGCCGCCGTTCGCCGGAGGGCCACAAGGGCACCTACGGGCATGTCCTGGTGGCGGCAGGAACCTTAAGCATGAGCGGCGCTGGCCTGCTCGCTTCCCGCGCTGCGCTGCGCGCCGGCTGCGGCCTGGTGACTTGGGCGCTGCCTACGATGCTGCTTCCCTATGTCATCGGAGCGGCCCCGGAGCTGATGCTGGCAGCGGCCGGGGGGGAGAACGGAGCCTGGAGCGCCGGGACTGCCGCCGAAGTGCTGCGGCTCAGCAGCGGAAGAGATGTCACTGCCGTAGGACCGGGGCTTGGCCGGTTTGAAGGCGACGGGGAATGGCTGCGTGCACTGTGGGAAGGCATCGAAGCCCCTCTCGTCATCGATGCCGATGCGCTGAACATTCTGGCGGACAGTGAGTACGGCTCCTGGGCAAGCCGCTGCCATCCGGTGATCCTGACACCTCATCCGGGGGAAATGGCCCGGCTGGCCCGGCTATCCACGGCTGAGGTGCAGCGGGACCGGATCGGTCTGGCGCTTACTTATGCCCGGGAGCACGGGGTTACCCTCGTGCTCAAAGGAGCCCATACAGTCATCGCAACACCTGAAGGTGAGGCTTATGTGAATATCACGGGCCATCCGGGTATGGGAACCGGCGGTGCGGGCGATGTGCTGACCGGCATCATTGCCGGATTGCTCGCACAGGGGCTGAATGCCGTGCAGGCAGCGGCCTTTGGGGTCTATCTGCACGGGCTGGCGGGTGAGAGAGCGGTCCGCCTGCGCCATGATCCGGCGGCGCTGACCGCCGGGGATATCATCGAGGCGCTCTGAGTTCTGGAGGGCAGGGCGGTGTTATACGTTTGCAAGGCTCTAACGGTGCTGGGGTATTCACAACACATCTCAACTCACCGTGTGTTCGCGGATGCGCAAATGCAGCCAAGCGAAGGGGACATACCCCCTAAGCACAGCTTAGAACAGCACCAGGCAGAGCAGCGGGACAAACAGGGCAAATACCGGAAGCAGGAGCGGCTGACGCTCTCCGGCCAGCTGTGCAAGCCGGAACAGCAGCAGAGCAAAAATTCCGGCGATGCCGCAGGTTACTGCATCCCCTCCCTGTTCCGAGGCGATCCACAGGCCTGCGCCATAGCCGGCCGCCGCGTACAGGAGGAGGGCCGGGACGAGCGAAGTGGAGCGGAACACGCGCAGCAACGCATCCGCGACCAGCGCAGCCGGCAGTCCGTAGGCATAGATGGCGTAAGGCACTGAGGTTGGCCAGCCTTCCGGGATGCCATCGGTATGCGGGAATCCCAGCATCACGAGGGAGACCAGCATAAATGTCAAACCGGCGGCAGACAGTTTAGTTAATGCGTACATCCCTGCGCTTAGACGGACGGACGGAAGATTGTAATCCTTTATCTTGTTCATTTATTTAACATCCTTTCAGGGAAGTGAACACGGCTGCCGGGATCATCCATCCCTCCGGCGGCTGTTAGCTTGTAACCATGTCCCCTCCATTAACATGAATACAGGTTCCGGTGACATAAGAAGAATCGGGACCCGCTAAATAGACATAGGCTCCAGCCAGCTCATAGGGCTGGGCAGCCCGCTTGAATGGGGTGTCGCTACCAAAAACGCTGGTCTCTTCAGCGGAAAAGCTGGAAGGAATCAACGGGGTCCATACGGGTCCGGGAGCCACGCTGTTTACACGGATCCCCTGATCGGCCAGCGACAGGGCGAGCGAGCGGGTGAACGAGACAATCGCGCCTTTGGTAGATGAATAATCGATAAGGTCTTTTTTTCCCTGATAAGCCGTAATAGAAGCTGTATTGATGATCGTTGCCCCGCGTTCCATATGCGGAAGTGCAGCCTGTGTCAGGAAAAAGAACGGAAAAATATTCGTGCGGTACGTCTCGTAGAGCTGTGCTTCCGAGATATCCAGCAGGCTCTGCTGCGGATACTGCACACCATGATTGTTGACCAGGATGTCCATTTTGCCGAAGGTCTGCACGGTATGCTCCACCGCCTGAGTACAGTTTGCTTTATACCGTAAATCCGTCTGAATCCTCAGGCAACGTTGCCCCAGCTCTTCAATACGCCGCTGTGTGGCTTCCGCATCCGAAGCTTCGTATAAGTAGGCAATGGCGACGTCGGCCCCTTCTTTGGCAAAAGCGATCGCAGCGGCTTTACCGATCCCGCTGTCTCCGCCTGTGATGAGTGCCACTTTGCCGCTCAGCTTTCCGCTGCCGCGGCTCTCCGGGTTCTCGCTGATGGGCCGGGGCTGCATCAGACTCTCCAGGCCCGGCTGGCGGTCCTGGTGCTGCGGGGGAAAGCTTATAGGCTGCACACGGCAGACCGTACGTTCCCCGTAATAGGGGTAAACAGGATTCATTAGCGACACTCCTCAGGTGCGTTCTGGTTTCCTGTATATTTTTATGCATCCGCCCAGAAAAGCGTGCGACTCTGCTGTCCACTGGTTCACAGAAGATAAGAAACCGATTATCAAAGTTGCTGCACCTGGGGAATTGGGATGATAGATTAATAGGATCAGCGGGTACAACAGGAGGTGAAGCGATGCTGGAGAATAACGGCGGTTCTGGCCGAGCTGAGGAGCAGCAGGGCAACGAAGTGCTGAGAGAGGTCCGGCGTTTATTGCGTGAGCTGCGCATCATGGAGCTGCTGGCGGAATATCATCCGCTACTGGCGGGAACGGTCCCCTTGGGCATTCAGGTGGAGGGCAGTGATCTGGATATCATTTGTGAGGTGCATGATTCCCGGCGTTTTATCGCTGAGGCCCGAAGTCATTTCGGTCAGTTGGAGGAGTTCTGTGCGGTCACCCGTACGGTAGAGGGGATCATCCGCACTAAGATTAATTTCCGGGCAGGCGGGTGGCCGGTCGAGCTGTTTGGCCAGCCCTTGGCCACGGAGAAGCAGAATGCCTGGCTGCATATGCAGGTGGAAGGACGGATACTGAGCCTGTTGGGGAACGGCTTTCGAGAAAGTGTGCTCTCTCTGAAGTCCGGAGGCATGAAGACAGAGCCCGCTTTTGCCAAGCTGCTAAGGCTGGAAGGCGATCCCTACGAGGCTATGCTGTCTCTTGGCAGACTGACTCTGGAAGAGCTCGCCGTAATATGCCAACGTGCTTATCCATACATACTAAATCCAAATGGAGATGGGGAGAGAGAATGAACTACAGACCCATGATTGCCGATGATTATGAAGCCGCATATCAGTTATGGGAGAATACGCCGGGAATGAACCTAAGCGCTGCGGATTCCCGGGAAGAAATTCTCCGCTATCTGGAGCGTAACCCCGGAATGAGCCAGGTCTGCGAGTACGAAGACGGCACGCTTGCGGGTACGGCGTTGTGCGGACATGACGGACGCAGGGGATATATGTATCATGTCGCGGTCAGCGGAGACAGCCGCGGCAGGGGAATCGGCCGTGGAATGGTTTCGCGTTGTCTGGACAAACTGCTGCAGGAGGGTGTCGACAAATGTCATCTGATGGTGATTGAGGGTAACAGCCCCGGCCGCAGCTTCTGGGCTGGGATCGGGTGGCAGGAACGGGAGGGTATTCTCCTGTTCTCCCGGAATACTCTTCACGTAACAGATAATGTCATGGTGTAGCTTTTACGCGGCTGCAGTATAATATAGAAGTGAAGTATATTGTCGAATTTTGATAGGTGGAGATCTGAACAATGCGGTTCAAAGATGTATTCTCAATTATCGGTCCGGCCATGGTCGGGCCTTCCAGTTCGCATACAGCAGGCGCGGCGAGGATCGGCAGGGCTGCCCGGCAGGTGCTGGGTGAGCCGGCTTCTGAGGCTGAGGTGACTTTCTTCGGCTCTTTTGCTGCGACGTATCAAGGGCATGGGACAGACCGGGCGATTGCCGGGGGGCTGCTGGATTTTGCTACGGACGACTCCCGTCTGCCCGATTCTATCGAGCTCGCAGAAGAGGCCGGGATGGCTATTTCCTTCGGTCAGGGAACGGGGCTGTTCCCTCATCCCAATACAGTACGGCTGCGTTTGACGGGTGCTCAGACGGGTACGGAATTAGCGCTGACCGGAATATCCATCGGCGGCGGAAATATCGAAATTGTTGATATTGACGGATTCGGAGTGAAGCTTACAGGAATGTATCCCACGGTGCTGATTCATCATATGGATTACCTGGGGGTGCTCGCCAGTGTTACGGATGTCATGCGCAGGGGCCAGTTCAATATCGGGCATATGTCGCTGGACCGGAAAAACCGCAGCGGTGCGGCTCTGACGGTGCTGGAGCTGGATGAAGCTGCGACGCCGGAGCTGCTGCATGAGCTGAGTGCTCTGCCTGCCGTCCAATCCGTCAAAGTGGTGGATCTGAATGAAACTCTGCAAGAACAGAAAGGGAAGGACAACACACGATGAATTTTCAAACCTTAAGCCAGCTGGCTGTATTATGCGAAGAACGGGGAATGGGTATCGGCGCCTTGATGCTGGAGGAGCAGAGCGAAGAATCCGGACGGTCCAGGGAACAGGAATTTGCTACCATGAGCCAGTATTATGGCGTGATGAAAGAAGCCGTCCACCGCGGCATGACCGAGGATACCACCTCGCGCAGCGGGCTGACCGGTCTGGACGCCCAGCGGGTCGCCGCCTACAACGCAGCGGATGAGCCTTGTCTCGGCGGACCTGCCGGTCAGGCTATGGCCTATGCGCTGGCAGTATCGGAGGTCAATGCGTCCATGGGACGCATTATCGCCACACCGACAGCCGGCTCCTGCGGAATTATTCCCGGCGTCTTTCTGAGCTGCCAGGAGCGTTTCGGCTGGGATGATGACTATATGGTATCCGGTCTGTTCGCCGCCGGAGCCATAGGGTATGTGATTGCCAATAATTCGTTTGTCTCCGGTGCGGAGGGCGGTTGCCAGGCCGAGGTTGGCTCGGCTATCGGAATGGCAGCGGGAGCACTCACTGAACTGCGCGGAGGAACCCCGGCGCAAGCGGTGCATGCCGTTGGCCTCGCGCTCAAAAATACACTGGGGCTGATCTGTGACCCTGTTGGCGGACTTGTGGAGATTCCCTGCATCGTGCGCAACGGCTTCGGAGCCGTTACGGCGCTGGCCGCCGCCGATATGGCATTGGCCGGGGTGCGCAGCGTGATTCCATCCGACGAGGTCATCAAGGTCATGCTTGAGGTTGGCTCGGCCATGCCGGAGAAGCACCGGGAGACGGCTGGGGGCGGACTGGCCCAGACCCCAACCGGGCGGAAGATTATGAAGGATCTGAAGAATAAGAAATAATCCGCAGCTTGTATTATAGACATAGAAGCATATGTGCTCATCTGTGGATCAGAGCATATGGAACCTTTCGAGCTGCTCCCATTGCCCCTCCTGCCGGAGAATTTCCGGCTGCTTCGGTCCCATAAGATCGAAATGCGGGAAAGGTTTGCGGTTATGAATGTACCGGGACGGCAGCCCATGCTGCTCGCACCAGCTGTGCAGGCGGTCCAGATTGCTGCAGCCGACTTTGGTTACTGTGGTCATCCCCGGAAATCGCGGGTCCAGCCAATAATGGGTCAGGAAGGCGATCTCTCCTGCGGAGACCGCCTGTTTCCAGCGGGTCAATTCTGCTCTATTAATACCGAAGGCCATTGTTGTCTCATCCTTATCCTTAATCTGAAATATAGTAACTCCATTATAACTTAAGAAAGGGGAGTGCATCATGAACGGACAAGTTAGAGCGGATATCCGTGCCGGGCTTGAGGTGGATATTGTGCTGAAGCAGGATCAGGCTACCGGCAAACTTACGCATGGCGTAGTCAAAGATATATTAACCAACTCGCCCCGCCATCCGCACGGTATCAAGGTACGGCTGGCTGACGGTCAAGTCGGACGGGTCAAACATATTACGTAAACTACAGTAGCGCTCCCGGCCCTTGGCTGCCGTTCTCATGAACAGCATATTCCCGAGCCGGGAGCGCTTTTTTTACCGCCCCATAAATTCCTCCACATACTGGTCAGCTTTGGTCTGGTTGCAGAGGTTGCAGGCGCAGACGCAGTTATCCGGCGTAGTGTGGCCTCCTTTGGCGCGCGGCAGCAAATGATCAATGGTATCTCCGTACAAGCCGCAGAAATGGCAGGTATACTTGTCCCTGGTCAGAATAAAGGCGCGGAAATCCTTATTACTGTATATTCTGCGGATCGTGCGGCGGTTTACCACTACAGCGGCATGCTCTCTGACGAGCGTTACGGCAAGCTCCAGGTCGATTTCCTGATGCCAGCGCCGTCCCTTGTCGCTGTGGCCCCGCATGAGAATCATGCCTTTGGACGACGGAATGAGTGCAGATGCATCCTGAGGATCTGGCTTTGGTCCTCTAATCTGTGGCGCCTTACGGCGGGGATCGGCCCCGCGCGGCCGCGCTTTGCCCTTGATCCCATGTGCCGGAGGGGCTGCATGGCCTTCCTTGGAGCGCTCCGGCGAGGAAGCCTTATGGGCTCCAGGCACAGCAGACTTGGAAGCTGTGCCAGCCGGCGCTGGGGGGAGCGGATAACGTGTAAGCACGAGCGTATCGGTCAATCCGGAATCGGAGATCACGGTAGCTGCAGTCACTGCGGCTACTTTTCCCCGTATAGCGGGCTTGGGTTTATGCGCCAGAAGCTCCTTGCGGCACTCCCGGCAGGCACCGCGGCGGGACTGGCCCTTGGAGCGCTTGCCTGTGCGCCTGCGGAATTCAGTTAGAGGTTTATACTGCTGACAGTAGGCGCATTGTTTGGTTAATGGCTGCTGGGTATCGGTCATAGGTATGTGTGGAAGGCCGTCATAACTGCCTGTCCATTCCCCTTCTTTTTTATGGTAGCTTTAGTATAGCGCAAAGTGCGGTGAATCACACAGCAGGCAGGGTAAGGTGCAGATCTCCTAATTTCTGCTGGACGGCGGCGCCCAAAGGCGTTAGAATGGCAGTGAATATAAAAGGGCTTTCATTTGGGGCCGGCGGGAGTGAACCGGATTGACAACGATTTATGATATTGCCAAAAAAACCGGCTACTCGCCAACCACAGTGTCCAAGGCGTTCAATAATTATTCCGATGTGCGGGAGAAGACCCGCCAGGACATTCTGCGGGCGGCTCAGGAAATGGGGTATTTGCCCAACTCGCATGCCCGAACCTTGACCACCAAGAAGTCATGGACTATCGGTGTGCTGTTTGTGGAGGAGACCGGTGCGGGGATCCGCCATCCATTTTTCAGTGCGGTCATTGAGAGTTTCAAGCAGGTTGCGGTAGCCAAAGGCTATGCGCTGATGTTTATTTCCAAGGATGTTGGCGGCAAGCAAAGCGGATATCTGGAGAATTGCCGGATTCGTGGGGTGGATGGAGTCGTGGTCTTCCTATCCGACTATGACGACCCTTATTTTCTGGAACTGCTCGAAAGTGATATTCCTACGGTTATTCTGGACTATGATACGGCGCAGTCGCATACGGTGTGCTCGGATAATATGGCAGGAGCGCAGCTCGCAGTGAATTACCTGGCGTCTTTGGGTCACCGGCGGATTGCTCATATTTCCGGAGGCGGGAACTCTTTTCCGGGAAGCCAGCGCGAGTTGGGATACATAGCGGCCATGGAACTGCAAGGGCTTGAGGTGCGGGACGGCTACATCGCTGAGGGAGCTTTTTTTTCAAGGGAAAGCGGTTATGCTGCAATGCTGAAGCTGCTTGAGCTAGTGGAGCGGCCGACAGCTGTGTTTGCTTCAGGTGACCTGCTGGCACTGGGCGCGGTGATGGCAGCCAAAGATAAGGGCTTCTCTGTACCCTCAGATATTTCAGTCATCGGGTATGATGATATCGAGCTTGCTGCCTATGTATCGCCTGCACTGACGACCATCCGGCAGGATACGGAAAAGCTCGGGACCCGGGCGGCGGAGATTCTGCTCGCTTCCATCGACGGTAAAGGACAAGAGAAGGAAGCACTGATGCTTCCTGTAGAGGTAGTGGTGCGGGACTCCTGCGCGCCGCCGGGCGGGGAATAAAGAGGTTCCGCCGGGTGCGCATTTTTTTTCGAAATAATCGAAACCGGTTTCGATTATCATATAAGCATAAAAAAGGAGCTGGATGAAATGACAAAGGCACGCACAGTGGTAACTGCCAGGGATACGGGAGAGCGCTTAAGCCCTAGAGAGGCGATCGTATTCAGAGCCCGCACAACCAAAGAGCACGCAGATGTGCAATTGCAGCCGGAGCAGGAGTTTCAGCAAATGCTTGGTTTTGGGGGCGCTTTCACGGAGGCGGCGGCCTATACCTTGTCCCGGATGAGCCCCGGGAAGCGGGCGGAGGTCATCCGGAAGTATTTTCATCCTGAAGAAGGATTGAACTACAGCATGGGGCGTGTGCATATCCACAGCTGCGATTTTGCGCTCGGAAATTATACCTATGTGCAGGAGGGAGATACGGAGCTTGCGACTTTTGATATTTCCCATGACCACAAGTGGGTGCTTCCGCTGATCAAAGATGCGATGGAGGTGCGAGGCGGCCCCTTCACGATGCTGGCTTCCCCCTGGAGCCCCCCGGCCTGGATGAAGACCAATGGGGAGATGAACAACGGCGGTTCGCTGAAGCCGGAGTACGCAGCAGTCTGGGCGCGGTATTATACCAAATTCATTGAGGCCTACCGCAAGGAAGGCATTCCGGTCTGGGCTGTCTCCGTGCAGAATGAGCCGGCAGCCGTACAGACCTGGGATTCCTGTATATACAGTGCGGAAGAGGAACGGGATTTTGTCAAGAACCATCTGGGCCCTGTGATGCATGAGGCGGGATTGGCAGATGTGAACATCGTTATCTGGGACCACAACCGCGATATCATGGTCGAACGCGCCTCTACCGTGTTGTCCGACCCGGAAGCTGCCCGGTATGTATGGGGTACAGGCATTCACTGGTACGGCGGCGAGGAATTCGATAAGGTGGCCAAAGTGCATGAGCTTTTCCCGGATAAGCATCTGCTGTTCACAGAAGGCTGCCAGGAGGGTGGTGTGCGTCTGGGCGAATGGTTCACGGGTGAACGCTATGGACGGAATATGATTGGTGACCTGAATGCCTGGACCGAAGGTTACCTGGACTGGAATCTGGTGCTCGACGAGACCGGAGGGCCCAATCATGTGGGCAATCTCTGCGATGCTCCGGTGATTGCCGATACCACTTCCGATGAGGTGCATTACAACAGCTCGTATTATTACATCGGGCATTTCAGCAAATTCATTGTTCCCGGCGCTGTGCGCATTGGCCTGGATTCAGCCGCCAAAGGCGTTCTGGCTACTGCATTCCGTAATCCGGACGGCAGCATCGCCGTTGTCCTCATGAACGAGGGGGAAGAGCTGCGCAGCGTGACTCTGGGGCTTGGCGATGAGCTGGCCGCATGCGAGCTACTGCCGCACTCCATTGCAACACATCTCATTTTTTCATAATGCGTTCATCGCTGCAGTTTAATTTGAAGGAGGCAAATGTATGAGCCAATATTATTTTGATTCCGGCAACTTTGTGATTGAGCAGTTTCATGAGGGCAAGCCGTTTGCGAGCTTTCTGCCCGGGCTGGCCGGACTGAAGGGCATTCCGATGTGGACCTTTTATGTGAACCGGGGCCAGGGGATTTCCAGCTTTGGGATACGCGACAAAAACTCACCGATTATGGAGTTTTCACCGGCAAATATTTCTTACAAGAACGTAGCTTCGTCCGGCTTCCGTACATTCATCAAGATAAAGGGTACTCCGGAAATATATGAGCCGTTCCAGTCGGCACGGCCTGATTCCGATGCGAAACGCAAGATGACGATTCTTCCAAACGGGCTGAGGATTGAGGAATCCCATGCGGGCTACGGATTAAAAACAACCGTCCACTATTTCAATCTGCCGAATGACGACTATGCGGCGTTGGTCCGGCGCGTAGAAATCGAAAATATTAGCGGCGGCGAGCTTGAACTGGAGCTTCTGGACGGTCTGCCGGAGATTTTGCCGTACGGTGTAGAAAACAGCGGGTACAAGGAGATCGGCAACCTGCTGCGCAGCTGGATGGAAGTATATAATCTGGACAACGGTATTCCGTTCTACAAGCTGCGCTCCAGCACCAATGATGATGCGCAGGTCAGCGAAATCCGAAGCGGGCATTTCTATCTGTCCTTCACAGCAGAAGGAGAGCGGCTGGCACCGGTTGTGGACTTCGAGACGGTGTTTGGGGGCAATACTTCCCTAGGTTTTCCGGAGCGTTTTGCTGGTCTGCAGCTTGCAGAACTGCTGGCACAGCCCCAGTATCCCGTCAACAAGGTTCCCTGCGGCTTCAGCGGCACGGCGCGGACGCTCACTCCGGGCAGCAGGCTGACATTGAATACCATCATTGGGCATGTGAACGACATCGATAAAATCAACCGAAAAGCGGCAGCCCTCTGCCGCGATGAATACATTACGTCCAAAGCCCGGGAAGCGGCCAGCCTGACCGACGAGCTGACGGCGGATATTGCTACCCGCACCGCTTCGCCAATATTTGATGCGTACTGCCGGCAGTCCTATCTGGATAATTTCCTGCGCGGCGGCTATCCGTTTATTTTCGACAATGGAGGAGAAGGCTTTGTCGTGCACCTGTTCTCGCGCAAGCACGGCGACATGGAGCGTGACTACAACTTTTTCTCGCTGGCACCGGAGTATTACTCGCAGGGCAACGGGAATTTCCGCGATATGAACCAGAACCGGCGCAATGATGTCTTCTTCAATCCCCGGGTCGGCAGCTTCAACATCAAAATGTTTTACAGCCTGATTCAGGCGGATGGCTACAATCCGCTGAGTGTACAGGGGACCACCTTTGAAATTCTGCCGGGCAAGTCGCCGCAGCTTGCGGAGTGGATTCGCGGGTCGGCTGCCGATCATCAGGAGGAGCTGATGAAGCTCTGCGCGGGCCGTTTCACTCCCGGACGCCTGATCAATTATATTGCCGACCATGATGTTACATTAAAGGCGAGTGAGCAGGATTTTCTGAGCGGGGTACTGGCCTTATCGCAGCAGAACATTGAGGCCGCCTTCGGAGAAGGATTCTGGTCGGATCACTGGACCTACAACCTCGATCTGGTGGAGGGCTATCTGGATATTTTTCCGGAATGCAGACAGGAGCTGCTCTTCGGAGATGAGAGTTATGCGTTTTATGACAGCCCGGCCTATGTACTGCCGCGCAGCGAGAAATATGTGCTGAGTGATGGCAGAGTACGTCAATATGGTGCTCTTCTGGAGGATGAGGAGAAGCTGCATCTGCTGAAGCGAAAGGCTTCGGAGACGCACTGGCTCCGTACCCAAGGCGGACATGGAGACATCTACCGTACCAGCCTGTTCGTGAAGATGCTGTCGCTGGCCTTGAACAAATTTGCCACATTGGACCCTTATGGCATGGGCGTGGAGATGGAGGGCAACAAGCCGGGCTGGAATGACGCTATGAACGGACTGCCGGGGTTATTCGGTTCAGGAATGAGCGAGACGTTTGAGCTGAAGCGGATGATCGTCTTTTTGCTGGAGGTTCTGGAGAGCAATGTGCAGGGGACTGGTACTTCGGGATTAGCCGCCAAGCTTCCTGCGGAAATGTCCCTGTTGCTGGAGCAGGTACACAGTGCGACAACCGCTGTTCTGGCAGGAGAGCTTGCGCAGTTTGATTACTGGAATACCGTATCGTCCGCACGTGAGTCCTATCGGGAGCGTATCCGCTTTGGTATCACCGGGGAAGAGCGGCAGGTACCCCTTGCAGTGATTCTTGAGGCGCTGGGCAAATTCTTGCGCAAGATCGATATCGGGATTAATCTTGCAGTCGAACTGGGCGGCGGTCTGACCCCGACCTATTTCCGCTTTGAGGCTACGCGGTTTCAGGCGGTGACCGACGAGGCCGGCCAGCCGGTAATCAGCGGTTATGGTCTGCCCAAGGCGGTGGTGGAAGCGTTCGAAGCCTTCCCGCTGCCGTACTTTCTGGAGGGGCCGGCCCGCTGGCTGAAGACGCTGGACAATGAGGGCGAGGCCCGGGATATTTATAACCGGATCAAGCAAACGGAGCTGTATGATCCGGTTACGTCGATGTACCGCACATCGGTCTCTTTGGATAAGGAGTCCAATGAAATCGGACGGATGCGGGCGTTCACTCCGGGCTGGCTGGAGCGGGAGTCCAACTTCCTGCACATGTCCTACAAATATTTGCTGGAGCTGCTGAAGGCGGGGCTCTATGAGGAATTCTACGGGGAATTGAGAACCTCGCTCATCCCTTTCCTCGACCCTGCAGTATATGGACGGAGTACCCTGGAGAACTCCTCCTTCATTGCCACGGGCGGCAATCCCGATCCGGGTACGCATGGAAGGGGCTTCGTTGCCAGACTTAGCGGTTCCACCGCAGAGTTCCTGAGCATGTGGCGGACGATGATGGCCGGAAGCCGCATGTTCTCGGTGGTAGACGGGGAACTGGCCTTGTCTTTTGCCCCGGCGCTTCCGGGCTGGCTGTTTGATGAGCAGGCGGAAGTATCCTTCACTTTCCTGGGAAAGACGCGGGTGACCTATCACAATCCGCGCCATCTGAACACCTTCGGTGAGGGAGGGGCTTCCATCCGGAGCCTGGCGTTGACCTACCGTGACGGCACCGTGAGCCGGATCTCCGGTTCGCTGCTGCGCGGTACGGAGGCCGAGGCGCTGCGCCGGGGCGATATCATCGAAATCCGGGCGGTGCTGGAGTAACGGACCCACCCAGGCTTGAAAAACGGGCTGTAAACTTAGTTAAACTGCATTGAGCAGAAGCAATGAGCAGAAGCAATGAGTAGAAGTAGTGAGTAGAAGTAATGAGTAGAAGCAATAAGTAGAAGTAGTGAGTAGAAGTAGTGAGTAGAAGTAGTGAGTAGAAGTAGTGAGTAGAAGCAATGAGTAGAAGTAGTGAGTAGAAGTAATAAATGGTAGAAATACAGTAGTATGAGCAGTAACTATATAAGCTGAGTTTAAGAATGATTGCATGCTGAATGGTGAGATTCCTTGTAGACCAAGGGTTTCGCCATTACAGCAAGTTAGGCTCTTAAGTTTAATCTATATAGTTTCAGTAACTGGCTAGCAATAATGGTTAGTACAAGGAACCGGCAGGAATCGCAAGTAACCTAAGTAACCATAAGGAACCACTGACGCCAGTGCTCCATCAGGAGAAAGGCTCCTTGTTCAATGGACGGATTCTAGGTGGAATTTCTACAACTAATTAGTCCAAATCAGCCGCACAGCAACGTTTAGTTGGATTTCCTCCACCTAATCCGGGCAGCATCAGCTGTTTTCGCTCAAACTGTCCGGATTAAGTATCCTTTCTCCAACATACGATGATCTGATAGTGGTATCACTCAGGTTAGTGTTACTTTTTCCAATTAAGCAGGCTGGTAAGTAAGAGGCCATCATAGTAACTGAAGCAGCCTAAGCCACCAGCCACCACTGAATCCTAGAACGGCGAGGTGGCCAAGGCTCAGGGTGGACAGTGAAGGCAAAGAGAGGCTGAACAGGCCTCTCCTTGCCCCTCACTCCGCCTGATTTTCTATATCATTTGAACTTAAAGTCCAGCTTGAGGAGGTGGGAGTGGCGGAGGGGAAGTTTGGAACTGGAGGAGCGGCAGCGTTCGCCTTTGTATCCGGATTTCATCCGCTAGAAGCGGTATGAATCAAGAAATCTGGATACAACAGCGACCGGAAGTCCAAACATTCCCCGCAGTCACGGTTTTCACCGAACCAGCCGTACTTTACTTCAAATCATATAGCCGAAAAATCAGCCCCCAAATACGAAATCTGGACCCTTACAGCCCCATCCGAAAATCGATACAATAAACACATGGAACTGTAAGCGCTTCATATAAATACAGACAGATAGATTTTGGAGGCCATAGGATGGATAACAAAAGAAGCACCCAAGTAAATCAGGCGATGCAGCCGCTTCTTTCGCCAAAAATCGAAACCGGTTCAGGTCGAAAAAGCTCGCTTTGGAGGAGATTGCTGGTCCAGCGCCATTTACAGACAATGGCCCTGCTCGGCGTGGTCTGGATGATTATTT
Organism: Paenibacillus sp. P3E; assembly: GCF_001909045.1. Taxonomy (NCBI): domain Bacteria; kingdom Bacillati; phylum Bacillota; class Bacilli; order Caryophanales; family Paenibacillaceae; genus Paenibacillus; species Paenibacillus sp. P3E. The sequence goes on from NZ_LVWH01000160.1 coordinate 49,579, forward strand.
TCAATTACATTCCAATGTACGGGCTGATTATTTCCTTCAAGGATTACAACATTGTGAAATCCATAGCTGAAGCCCCCTGGGTGGGGTTGACGCATTTCCGGGAGTTCATGGATGACGAGGATCTGGTCAATGTCATCAAGAATACACTGGGCATCAGTTTGATCAAGCTGCTGATCGGTTTCCCGCTTCCGATTATTTTCGCTCTGTTTCTGAACGAGGTCCGTTCCTTAAGGTACAAAAAAACGATTCAGACCATTTCGTATCTGCCGCATTTTCTCTCCTGGGTGGTACTGGGCGGCATTCTGGCAACATGGCTTGCGGATGTGGGAATTGTGAACAACATTCTACTGTCGCTGCATCTGATTGATCAGCCGATTACCTATCTCGCCGAGCCCAGCTATTTCTGGACGATTATCATTTCCTCCGACATCTGGAAGGAGCTTGGCTGGTCCGCAATCATCTACCTGGCAGCCATCTCCGGGGTCTCTCCGGAAATGTATGAAGCAGCGACGATTGACGGAGCCGGACGATTCCAGAAAATGTGGTTTGTCACGCTGCCGGCGATTAAATCGACAATCAGCATTCTTTTCATCCTGGCAGTCAGCGGTGTGCTGAACTCCAACTTTGACCAGATTCTGGTGTTGCGCAATTCGCTCAATGACAGCGCCAGCAACGTAATCGACTATTACATCTACTATACAGGTATAGTCTCCAACCGCTTCTCCTACTCTGCGGCGGTCACCCTGATCAAGGCGGTCATTGCACTGATTCTACTGCTAATTGCCAATCAGGTATCCAAAAAAATCAACGATACGTCGCTGTTCTAGACAAGGAGGACTTAACCAATGTTTGCTCTCAAACGCAAGACGAAGGGCGAAGCCCTATTCGATATCGCCAACAATCTGATTATGCTGTGTGTATGCTTCCTGACGCTCTACCCGATCTGGTACGTGCTGATCAATGCCTTCAATGATGGAAATGATGCGATGCTGGGCGGGATTTACTGGTGGCCGCGCATGTTCAGCCTGAAGAATTTCGACGCGGTGTTCGCGAGTCCAGGCATTATGCAGGCCATGGGAATTACGGTTGCCAAAACGGTGCTCGGCGTGCTGGTGCATGTGTTCTTCACGGCGATGGTAGCCTACGCGTTATCCCGCAAAGGGCTGATTGGCGGCAAATTGTATATCCTGCTGGGCACGATTACATTGTTCTTCAACGGTGGTCTCATCCCGACCTTTCTGCTGAACCGGGACCTGCATCTGCTGGATAACTTCATGGTCTACATCATTCCGGTGATGTTCAGCTTCTTCGATCTCATTATCTTCATGACCTTCTTCCGGGAAATTCCCGAGGGTCTTGAGGAAGCGGCGCGGATTGACGGTGCCAACGACTGGTCCATTTTCCTGCGGGTCGTGCTTCCGGTATCCATGCCGGTCATCGCGACGATTGCCCTCTTCCATGGCGTGTATCAGTGGAATGATTATTTTGCCGGGATCATCTATGTGAATAATCCGGACCTGCAGCCGATCCAGACTTACCTGTTCCGGGTGGTGGCGCAGTCCAGCTCCAGCCAGATGATGGTGGCCGTGCAGGGCAGCAGTGTTACCAAAAGCGTGACTTCCCAGTCTATCAAGCTGGCCACAATGGTGGTCACCACGCTGCCGATTGTGTTCGTCTATCCGTTCCTGCAGCGCTACTTCGTAAAGGGCATGATGATCGGTTCGATCAAGGGCTAAGGCTTGTCTTCAAGCCAACCCAACCCAAGCGATCAAGCCACAAAGGTAACTCCTCCGGCACCCGGCACATGATGGGTTATGGAGTTGAGCTTATAATTTACTACAATTTCAGAAAAGGGGTAAATAAGCATGGGCATGAAACGCAAGCCGAAAGCAATGGTGCTGCTGCTCTTGGGGCTGATGCTGGCATTCTCGGCAACAGGCTGTTCAAGTGGCAATAATGCCGGAAACAATGGCAAGGATAACGCGGGGGCTGCTACAAATGCGGCAGAGGCCACCAAAGCACCGGCAGAACCGGCGGCGTCAGCGGTCTCGGCGGATGAGCCGGGCTGGAAAAGCGACACCTCACCAATCACGTTCGACTGGTATCTGAATTTCGCCTGGTTTCCGAATAAATGGGGCGTAGACCCTACCTCCAAATATGTAACGAAAAAGACGGGTGTAAATATCAACTTCATTGTTCCCGCAGGGAATGAGAATGAGAAGCTCAACACCCTGATTGCTTCCGGCAAGCTGCCTGACTTCATTACACTGGGCTTCTGGGAAGATGCGGTCAAGACGATGATCGAGGGCAATCTGGTGCTTCCGCTAAACAAGCTGGCCGAAGAATATGACCCGTACTTCTTCAAGGTATCCGATGCCGACAAGCTAGGCTGGTACACACAACCGGACGGCAATGTATACGGCTATCCTAACTCCTCCTCTTCACCTGCTGACTATAAAAAATACGGCAAAAACTATGTCTCCAACCAGACATTTGTCGTCCGCAAGGATATTTATGAAGCCATCGGTAGCCCGGATATGCGCACACCGGAGGGCTTCCTGAATGCACTGAAGCTGGCGAAGGAGAAATACCCTGAGATTAACGGCCAGCCGATTATTCCGCTCGGTCTGCATGAGTTCACTGAGACTGGCAACGACTCGCTGGAAGGTTATATTCAGAACTTCCTGAACATCCCGTGGGAAAAGGACGGCAAGGTCTATGACCGTGAAACCGATCCTGAATATGTACGCTGGATGAAGACGCTCCGCCAGGCCAACCAGGACGGACTTTTGTCCAAGGACATTTTCATTGACAAGCGCGCTCAAATGGAAGAAAAGATTGCGCAAGGCCGCTATTTCGCCATGCTCTATCAACGTACCGACTTTGCTCCTCAGCTCGGTACCATCTATCAGAAGAATCCGGAACAAACCTATATCGCTGTAGAAGGACCTGCGAACACCAAGATGGACCCTCCGGCACTGAACGGGCCGGGGATCTCGGGCTGGACAGTAACCCTGATCTCCAAGGATGTGAAGGATAAAGCCCGGGCGATTAAATTCCTCAGCTACCTGAACAGTGAAGAAGGCAACAAGGATCTTTTCCTGGGTGAAAAAGGGGTCAGCTATGATACCATTGACGGTAAAGACCAATTTCTGCCGGAAGCCTTTGACTTAATGAATAAGGACCGTGCGGCCTTCGATAAGAAGTACGGATCTTCTTTCACCTTCTGGATGATGCAAAATACAAATATTACGGACCAATGGGCTCCAAAATCCGTTGAACCGTTCAAGCAGCTGGAAGACTGGACCCGCGGCAAAGCGGTTAACACTTCCGAATTCCAGCAGATTGATCCTACGGGCAACTCGCCTGAAGGCATTATCGCCACCAAGCTCAAAAACCTTCGTGGCAAAACGCTGCCGAAGTTGTTGATGGCTTCCTCTGATGCGGAGTTCGATAAGCTCTGGAGTGAGTATCTGGCGAAGAAGGAAAAAGAAGGTCAGGCGACCTTTGACGCATACCGTCAGACGAAATACGAAGAAAATAAGAAAAAGCTTGGAATGTAACTCACTATACTACTGCCCAATTGCCCGCTGACTGCGGGCTTTTGGGTTATTTTCTTCTAATCTGCGGCCTTAGAGGCGAGGTGTACAGGATACAGGTGAACATGCACAAACGAACCGGGGCATTATGGAGCTCCTTCAGCTATTGGTGGGGACGAAGATCGCTGCAAAGCCGGCTGGTGGCGGCCTATATTTTTATTATTCTGGGTCCCTGCCTGCTGGTGTCCTTCTATTCCTATAGAGCAATCAATAATACGTATGTCCGCGATGCTGTGGACAAAAACAGCTATTTGCTACAAATGGAAAAGACGCATATCCTCAATCAGATCGAAGCCATGGAACGGGCCGCACAGATGGCTTATTCCGATAAGGTGATCCGGAATTATCTGCTCAATGAGAGCGATCCTTCACTCGGAGAACTGATTGATTTCAATACGACCACTTTTGTGAATTTGAACCGGATTCAATTCAATAATCCCAATATTGAGCATCTGCGGCTGTATTCGCGGAGCAAGGAGGTGCACGAGATCTGGCCGATTATTTTTCGGGAGGAACGGGTGTCCATGGAGCCATGGTATCAGCAAGCATTGAAGCTGCAGGGGCAGGAGCTATGGTCTTTTCAGAAGAATGATCCGGATCCCATGCAGCGCTATACAGGCCAGGCACCGGAGGGACAGCCCAAGGTTTCTTTGCTGAGGGAGATCAGTATTCCGGCCGGCCATCATGTCGGCATGATTCAGGTGGATATGCTGCTCAGCCGCTTCACGCCGAAAACCTATACCGATGTGCGCGACAACCAGTCGCAGATGTTCATCACGGGGGATGGGCTGCAGCTGTTTACGCGGGCGGACAACTCTTTTGAGGAGGATAACCCAAAGCTGAACATAGCGATTACCGAACGCTTGCGGCAGTATGCGGAAACCGGGGAGTGGGATGTCCACTACAAGGAGAACGGTAACTCCTTTCTGCTGGTTCACACCCCGCTTACGCAGATTGGCGCTTCATTGCTGAATGTAGTGTCGATGGAGAATGTCATGAAGGATATTTCGCATACCCGGAATCTGATTATCGGGCTCAATATTGGTTTTATTGTTCTGGTTACGGCTATTGCCTACGTGCTGAATGCCTTTATTCTGAAGAATCTGCGCCGCTTGACGGAGACGATGAAACGGGTGCGCAGAGGGGAGGCGTACACGGGCATCAGCATCCGTGGAGGCGGGGAGGTCGGGGAACTGGCGCATCATTTCTCCAAGCTGATGAATACAATCAATACACTGGTTGCCCAGGCCGTGAACAAGGAGGCGCTCTCCAAAGAAGCGGAGCTGCGGACCCTGCATAACCAGATCGATGCCCATTTTCTCTACAATACGCTGGAAAATATTAAAATGCTGGCAGAGATTGAGAATCAGCGGGGCATCTCCGATGCTCTGACCTCGCTCGGCGGCATGATGCGCTACAATTTCAAATGGTCCGGTGAATATGTGAAGCTGCGGGATGAAATCCGTCATATCGAGAATTACATCGAAGTGATGAATATCCGGTTTGAGCATCCCATCACGCTGGAGCTTTCGATTGCACCCTCCTATCTGGAGCTGGAGGTGCTGAAGATGTCCCTGCAGCCGATCGTGGAGAACAGCGTGAAGCATGCCTGGTCAGCCGGAGCGGAGGAGCTTCAAGACCGTTCCATCCGTATCCAGATTTCAGAGGCGGACGGGGAAATCCTCATTGCGATCCGCGATAACGGGTTTGGGCTGTCTCCGGAGCGGTTGACGGAGCTGCATACCTCGATTTATGCCAAGGAGGAGCCGGGTATGGATGCTTCCGGGTCCGCAGCAGGCGGTTACAGAGGCGGCGGCATAGGACTGCGGAATGTGCACCAGCGGCTGCAGCTGTTCTACGGGGAAGCCTACGGGCTGGAAGTGAAGAGTCAAGCGGGGGAATGGACGACGGTGTTCATGACGCTGCCTAAAGTTCTTTTGACGGGGGATAGACAGATATGAAGAAGCTGCTGATTATAGATGATGAAAAGATGATCCGCCAGGGTCTGCAGGCCATGATTGAGCGGGAATACCCGTCCTGTTACAGCATCGCGCTCGCGGGGAACGGTGCAGAAGCGCTGGCACTGTATCAGCAGGAGCGTAGGGATATTATTATTACCGATATCCGCATGCCGGTGATGGATGGGATTACTTTGCTGGAGCGGCTGTCCGCTGAGGCGGAGCCTGGCCGTGAAGGACCTGCGGTCGTGATTCTGAGTGGCTACGATGATTTCGAATATGCCAAAAGTGCGATCCGCTACCGCGTCAAGGACTACCTGCTGAAGCCGATAAGACGCGAGGAGCTGTTCGGGATTCTGGAGCAGATCAGCAGAGAGTGGCTGGAGCAGGAGTCCAATTCCCGCAGACTTGCACAGGAGACGGAGGGCTACCGCCAGGAGCTGCGTACTGCCCGCCTGCGCGGACTGCTCATGCAGGAGCCTGTGGAGCCATCACCCGAGCAGCAGCAGGAGCTGGAACAGCTGCCTGTTCCTTTTACAGTGGGCGTGCTGAATTTCTATTACAAAGACGGGGCCCGGATGAAACCGGACGAAGTTCAGGGACTGATTGAACGGATGGGCGGACCGCTGGCCGGGCCGTTTGCTGAAATTCTGACAGATTGGGAAGGGAAGCTGGTCCTGATCGGAGCCGGCAAGGAGGCATTCCTGGAGCTGGCCCGGCAGGCAGAGGCAAGAGAACTGACGGGTCTGCTCATCGGTATGAGCGGTGAAACCCGGAATCCGGCAGACTTCCGCACCGCGTACAAAGAAGCTTGCCGCGCGCTGCAGTATACGTTCCTGCCACCGCAGGCCAGCTTCATAGATTACGCAGATTTGCGCGAAGGACGGCTGCGTTTTCCATCGCCGGAGGAGGAGCTGCGCAAGCTGCTGAACATGCTCGGCACGGACCGTGAGAAGGAAATCAGAAGCCTGCTGGGGGCGATTTTTCAACTGGATCATTTGCAGCACCTGGATCTGGCGTATCTGGAACAGGTGGGCCGCAGTATGAACGAACGGGTGCTTGATGAGGTATTCCGGCTGCACGGGGAGGCCTCCGTTGAAGTGCTAAAGCTGTACCGTACGGTGGGCAATCTGTATAATTTCCGCCATTTTCACGACTATTACCGGACACTGGAACATTTGCTCATTACGGTGAACGATTATATCATAGGAATTAAGTCTGCCCATACGGAGCATGCCGACATGGAGGAGGCACTCGCCTATATTGAAGCGAATTATGCCCGCCCGCTGAATATGGCGATGGTGAGCAACCATGTGTCGCTTAACTATTCTTATTTCAGTGAGGCCTTCAAGGCCTATACCGGAGAGAGCTTTGTGCTGTATCTCAAAAGAGTCCGGATCCGCCATGCCAAGGCGCTGCTCTCTGAGAACCGCATCAAGCTGGCCGGTGTCTCCGAAGCCGTCGGCTTCGAGAACAGCAAGCAGTTCGCCCGTGTGTTCAAGGAGCTGGAGGGCATCTCGCCAGGCGAATACCGCGCCAAGCTTCTGCTGGAGCGGTATTCCGGGCGTCTGGGGGATAAGGAATCGTAAGAAGGCGGAGAGGCAGGGGCGCTGCTCTTTTTGTTAGTTGGAAATTGTTTAACTAATTTAGGTGGTTTTGTGCTCTTTTTTCGATTTAGGTGGAAAAAGGGAACTTGAATTTTAGCTATAGGCGAATTTGGGTGTATTCTAACGATTACGGAAAATTCAAGTGCACTAATTCCAACTAAACATGGATAGGGGTTGTTATGAGAAGAATTAGTGGGAGGAATTCCAGCTAAATGATCATGGAACCGAGTGCGTTGTTGGGCAGATGATTAGGAAAGCTTCTTCGAAGCCAGGTAAGTTGTCTTCGGATACGTGAGGGGCAGTGCTAAGCATACGGGCTGCTGAAAATGGCACAGTTCTGCCCGGATCCGTCGAATGAGAGTTGTAGGGGAGTGTTCGAATGGAAGAAATACGAGGGGAACTCATTACAGTGGAGACACTGGCATCCGACTTTCGGAAGCTTGGGGTGCGTGAAGGGATGACGCTGCTGCTGCATTCCTCCTTTAAATCGCTGGGACAGTGGGTGGCAGGCGGGCCGGTTGCCGTTATTTTGGCGCTGGAGCAGGTGCTTGGAGAAGGGGGGACTTTGGTGATGCCGACCCACTCCTCCGATCTGACCGATCCATCGGGCTGGAGCAATCCGCCGGTGCCGGAGGCGTGGTGGCAGAGCATCCGGGAACAAATGCCGGCCTATGACCCGGATCTTACACTGCTGCGGGGAATGGGCGTAATTCCCGAAACCTTCCGTAAGCAAAAGGGGGTTCGGCGCAGCAGCCATCCGGTCCATTCTTTTGCTGCCTGGGGCAGGCACAGGGATGAGATTCTCGATGGGCATGCGCTGGACGCTGCTTTTGGTGAACAATCGCCTCTGGCCCGGATCTATGATCTGAAGGGAAGCGTACTGCTGCTTGGCGTGGACAGCTACAATAATACTTCACTGCACCTGGCCGAATACCGGGCTGAGTATGCCGGGAAGCAGGAGGTCACTGCGGGAGCGCCCATGCTGGTCAACGGGGCCAGACAATGGGTGGAGTACAGGGATTATAACTGGAATTCGGAGGATTTTGCCGCTATTGGTGAGGAATTTGGACAAGAGACGGGACAGATTACTTATGGAAAGGTTGCCGCAGCGGCAGCCCAGCTCATCCCGCAGCACGAGCTCGTAGACTATGCGGTGAAATGGCTGGAGCACAAGCGGGTATAGCCGAAAACAAGTTCATTTTACATAAAGGGGAGGATCTTCTTGAAAACAACAACCGTATATTTAACCCGGCACGGGCAGACGGAGTGGAATGTCCAGAACCGGATGCAGGGGCATCGCGATTCGGCGCTTACACCGCTTGGCGTACAGCAGGCAGAGTGGCTGAACCGCGGGCTCCAGCAGGAACCGCTAGATATGATTTACTCCAGTTCAAGCCCCAGGGCACTGCGGACAGCAGAGATCGTCCGGGGGGAGCGGAGCATCCCGCTGATCGCTTGCGATGAATTCATAGAAATTGGTATGGGGTTATGGGAAGGACGAGATTCCGCCGAGATTGAGGCCGGGGACCCGGAGCAGCATCATCATTTTTGGAAGGACCCGGAGAAATTCAGTGTGGAAGGCAGCGAGACCTTTGCCGGGGTACAGAAGCGGGCGCTGGAGAAGCTGCAGGATATTGTGACGGCACATGACGGGCAGCGCATCCTGATTGTTACCCATACCGTAGTGATTAAAGTATTGATGGCTTATTTTGAAGAGAGAGCCATGGAGAAGCTGTGGGACCTGCCATATATTTATCCGACCTGTCTGTGCCGGATCGATTTTACGGACGGACAGGCGGAGATCCTGCTGCACGGGGATACAAGCCATTATATGAATAGCGTAGAAGATGAACTATTTGATTAGCCCTCATTAGTCTTGTATAGAATGTTGGTTGGGAAAAAAATCAGCCTGCAGGCGATGCTCCAGTGTTATGGACATCGCCTGTTTGGTGTGGGCCACCTCTGCGGCCCTGCCGTTGTCTGGCTTCAAGCGCGGACAGGTCGCCGTCGAGCATCCGCAGGCCGGGGAGCAGAAGGGCGGCTCCGGCACTTAACGCCGGCAGCAGTCCGGCAGCGATGAACAAGGCCGGCACACCATAGGCCTCAGCAATGGCCCCCCCGGCAAAAGCGCCAAAGGGCTGTAGGCTGCCGCCGATCAGGAAGCGGATAGAATTCACCCGTCCCTGAAGATTGCCCGGAACGAGGCGTCCATGCAGGGAGGAGCTTAAGGAGCCGAAGAAGGGGCTAAGGGCGCCGGATACAAATACGGCTGCAAGCGCAAACGGAAAGCTGGGAATCAGCCCCCATATGGATGTAATGATTCCGATCATGCCGAGACTGCCAAGCATCACGAGGCGTCTGTTCTGAATCTCTCCCAGCAGGGAAATTACACCAAGGCCAACCAGCATTCCAAGCGCGGAAGCTGTGGTAAGTGTGCCCATCGCTGCTGCATCGCGGTGGAGCACCTCGCGCACATACGGAACCATCATCGTCCAGACCGCGATGGAGCTCAGATTGCTGACCGAAGCCATAAGCATGATGGTGAACATTGCCGGGAACTGCTTGTAAAAGGTGAAGCCTTCAGCCATTTCACGCAGGTATAAGGAAAGGGAGAAGCCCCCTGAAGCAGCATCCGGCTTGCCTGGCTTGGGCAGCTTCGGCAGGCAGAGTAGAGTGGCGATAGCGGCAATGTAGCAGAGCATATTAATGCCCAGTGCCGGGAGTGCCCCGCTGGCAGCGGTCAGCGCGCCAGCCAGCGCAGGCCCGAGCAGCGCTGCCGCTCCCTTGCAGCCGTCGATGACGGCGAAGGCGCGCACGAGCTTCCGGCTGTCCGCGACGCCGGGAATCACAGCCATCGCCGTGGGCATGAACAGCGCGGCGCAGGCGCCGCTAAGTCCGGCTGCGGCGAATAAATGCCAGAGCTGGAGCTGGCCGGCGAGGCCCATGCCCAGCGGAAGGGCGATGGCCAGCAGCCGGATCGCGGCCAGGCAGGCCATGAAGCGCACGCGGTGCAGCCGGTCGGCCAGCGGGGAGCCGAGGAGGCGCAGCAGCAGCTCCGGGATGCCGGAGCTTAGCGCCAGCGCGCCCATGGCCAGCTTGGAGCCGGTCAGGTCATAGACCAGCCATTCCATCGCCAACAGGCCAAAGCTATCGCCGAAGGCGCTCAAAGAAATCGTAGACAGCAGACCATAGTAGCTGCGTTTCAGCATAGGGGATTCGCTCCTTTTTCTGGTTAGCCGCCAACTACTCCAAATAATCGGCAATCCGTTTGGGCAGATCATTCAGCGCATCCAGGCGCAGGCTGTAGGACGCACTTTTGCCGGTGGAATGGACAATGACCAGTCCAGCCGAGCGCAGCGTGATGAGATGATAGTGAATCGTGCTTTTGGACAGGCCAACCTGCCGGACGATTTCCGTGAAACTGAGCTGCTTTCCCGCAAGCAGACGGAGAATGAAGAGCCGGGTCTCATCCGACAGCGCCCGGGTCAGCCGCAGCAGTGCGGGAGCGGGCCGTCCTTCCTCCGGAGGCAGCGCATCATAGGCATAGCTGGTAAATACAAATTCATCGTATAAAGAAGTAGTGACCAATGGACGGGCGTGGTAGTGCGGAATCAAAATAATCTGCTTCAGGCTCTCCTCGGGATACAGCCGCATCCCCTGCGTCGCCCGTTCGTAGACCTCCATGGCATTGGCGCCGCTTAGTTCGGCCCGTCTGGATTCCGCCTCCCGGCTCAGTCCTTCAAGAATAGCGGGATCGGTTCCGCCAAAATACCGTTCATTCCATTCCCTCAGAATATCGGAGGTGCGGCTGCGCAGTCCGGCAAGATTGGACGATACCGTGGATCCGAAGCGTGCAGCGGTCTCGAACAGTTCTCCCGGAGACAGGCCATCGAACCAATCCAGAAAGCCGTCCACCGAACGGTCTCCGGGACAGCTCCAGATATAAGGAGTGAGCGTGAAATCTGCATTTTCTTTGGAGAATTCCTGCATGTTCTGCAACTGAGCGGTGGTGAACCTCTTCTGAACCTCCTTGACCCAGACCTTTCCGGACTCCAGAGCGTTATGGTTCTGCTTGTAGAGAAAAGCGGTCAGACTGGTAAAGCATTCATACATTGGGGCAAAATCGACTTCTACCGTATAATCCATGTGTGTGCCTCGTTCCCTTGTGAATTGCGCCGTATAGACGATTAAGTTGCAGCTGAGTTGTGTGGATCATGTTTTGATTTAGATTAGTTCTATAAATATAGAACTTATTATTGGTTTTATTATAAACGAACTTGCATTTTAAATCAAGAAAATCGAACACCGGGGGGTTCCATGCGATTGTAGAACAGGTGCGGCAGGGGATGTAGAGGCTTACACTTAGATCATCCGGCAGTTTCAAAGACACATCTATCTGTACTGCTATTACAGCTAAGGTTACAGTGCCGCTGAAATAGAGGGTGTGACAACAACCTGTATGCCAAAAAGAGACGGCCCCTTGAAGCGCATCAGCGCTAAAGGGGGACCGTCTCTCTCACTTTGACAGGAGCCAAGTGCCCTCCTTGCGGGGACTTGGCTCCTTGTAAATTTAGTTGATGAACTGAAGCGACTTTAAGGTCTTCTCCAGCATCGTTGCGGCTTCTGCACGGGTAGCCAGCACCTGCGGTGCGAACGAGCCGTCCGGTCTGCCCTGAATGATGCCTTCAGCGGCAATTTCGGCTACGGCCGCCCGGGACCAGGCCGGAAGTCCGGAGGCATCGCTGAATTTAGCCAGTGCTGCAGGATCGGCATTCAGTGATTTGGCCGTGTATTTCATGGCTTTGGACAGAATGGTGGCCATCTCCTGGCGGGTAATCGGGCTGTTGGGCTTGAAGCTTCCGTCGGTATAGCCCGTAATGAGCCCCGCGGCAGCGGCTGTCTTAACAGCATCCGTATACCAGGTATTTGCTCCCACATCACTGAAGGTGGCTCCGCTGCTCATGGTGGCAAGGCCGAGGGAGCGGGTAATCAGCGCCGCAAATTCTGCGCGGCTTACCATCTGCGAAGGCTGGAATGTGGTAGCGCTCGTGCCGGTAATGATCAGCTTGGAGGCCAGCAGATCAATGGATGATTTGGCCCAGTGTCCGGTAATATCTCCGAACGTTTTACTCGATTTCACAACTGTGTAGAAGCTGTTGCTGTTGCGTTTGATCGTAACCTCGGTGGTTCCGTCAGGCTTACCGGCAAAGACGGAAGGTACAAAAGTCAGCTTGCCGGTGGCTGGATCAAAGGATACTGCAGTCGAATTCATGGAGTTCAGCACAGAAGGTGCAGTAAGCGTCCGTTTCACATATGTGCTGCCGAAGCTGTTCAGCGGAACGCTTTTGCTTCCAGTCTGCGCTGTAACTGTAAATTCGATGACCGGTGCAGCCAGACTTAGTGATCCGCCCTGCGCCGTAACGGCCAGGTTAAGACTGCTTAGTGTTGAAGCACTTGCCTGCAGCAGGGATACAGTGACTGTGAAGTCGCTGGTGCCCAGCTCAGCTGTCAGTGCAGTTCCGTTCAGTACACGGAGCGGAAGCGAGTAGGAAGCTCCGCCAGGGATGGTGAACGTAAGGACGGTAGCAGGATTCGAAGCTGCCTGCTGAACAAGTACGCTGCCCGGAAGAACAGCCTGCGCTCCGCCGCTGGAAGCGGTGAGCGGGATAACCAGCTCACTGGTTCCAGCAGGCAGGGCTGTAAGCTTGCTGGTCAGATCTGCTGCGGTGATCGTTGTCACCTGCGGTGAAGCCAGCGGCGCCGTGGTAGCACTAGGTGTTGGTGTAGCAGGTGTTCCGCCGCCTCCTGGTGGATTGGTCGGAGTCGGCGCAGGTGTTGGCGTAGGCGTCGGAGTAGCGCTAGGTGTCGTACCCTTCAGATCCGTAATCCGTCCCTCGGTGCCGATGGTGACTGGGTTATGATTTTTCAAATAGGATAAAAGAACTTCGAAATCCGGAAGCCCGAGTTCATAATAACGTCCGTCGGCCTTGGCCCCGGCCAGTGCGCGGTAGAAGTCACCGCCGCCTGCCATGAACGAGTTCGTGGACAGCAGATAGTAAGCTTTCGGGTCAATCGGCAGATAAGAGCCGTTCGTCTGCCGGATTTCAACAGACACAATGCGCTCTCCGGCCTGGGTAACCTGGTTAGTCAAAGGATCTACAATTTCCGGTTTCTTCGTAGAATCATAAGTGTATTTCATTCCGGAAACCTGGGCGAAGCGGCCCTGATCGGAGCTCAGCCCGCTGACCGAGTTTTCCAGAGATGAAATGATTTCAGCACCCGTCACTTTGAGAGCGACCAGACTGTTGCCGAACGGCAGCGTGGTCAGTACCTCGCCCATCGTAACGTCGCCTTTGTCAATGGCTGCGCGGATTCCGCCCCCATTCTGAATAGCGACAACGCCCTTAATGGAAGCAAGGTCGCTTGCCGACACGAAGCTTGGCATCAGCTCTCTGACCTTTTCGGCGATACTGTCGGCAATCATATTACCGATCGGAGTTTCTTCCTGACGCACGACACGGACGGATTTGCCGTCGATGGTGCGGTTCGTGTAGAGATCAACGCTAGAGTTGCCGACGACTGTGCTGCGTACAGCAGTCAATTTGGCATCATATGGAGCAAGCATCGCTTTGGCTGTGGCATCTTCGCCAAACAGATTCACATCGAGCAGCTTGCCGTTGTAAGTCAGAATGTCCCCGTTTTTATCAAACGTCACATTCAGTTCACCGAGGAACTGGCTGTATTCACCGGTCTGTACGATCAGTACATTTTTACCGGTGCCGACATTGACGATTGGCGTAGGAGGATTATCGATCTTCGTATGCGAGTGTCCGCCGACAATGATGTCAATGCCCGGAACAGCTTTTGCCAATTCCTGATCTACAGTGTAGCCCAGGTGGGTGACGGCGATGATTTTGTTAATGCCCTTTGCTTCCAGCATCGCTACTGTATTCTTGGCACTTTCCACGTGATCCTTGAAGCTGATTTTATCTCCCGGCGAGGATAGTCCAATGGTATCCTCAGTGGTCAGGCCGAAGATGCCGACCTTTTCACCGTAGACGTCCTTGATGACAGAAGGATAAATGTTGCCGTCTTTTGCGGTGCTCTTGGTCTCGTCCGTTTCCAGTGTGCCGATGGCATTGTGATACAGCCCCGCCAGCTCACTTCCTTTGGATGTAAAGTCAATATTCGCGCTGGTGAACGGGAACTTGGCGGCGGTGACGAAATCTTTCAGCACCTCCGGCTGATCCTTGTTCAGATCGAACTCGTGATTGCCGAACGTCATGGCATCATAGCCGATGTTGTTCATGAACTGGATGTCTGCCTGTCCTTTGAACTGGGTGAAATACAAGGTTCCTGAGAAAACATCGCCTGCATCCAGCAGTACGGAATTGCCTGTCCGCTCACTGCTGATCGCCGAGGTGCGTCTTGTGATATTTTCCAGGTGACCGTGGGTATCGTTGGTATGCAGTACCCGCAGGTTGAAATGGTCGGTGCCGAAATCAATTTGCGTCAGCAGCGGATCATGGTCGCTCACACGTCCGTCTTCCTCCTGGAAGTCGGCATTGATGTGCACAATGTCCAGTGTGGATCTTGTGGCCAGCTTGTTGTTGACCAGCATATGGTCCAGCGTCTGGGCATTGCCCTGGTATACGTAAGAATAACGCTCTCCCAGCGGCAGTGTGTCGATCAGGTTGGTTAATGCGCTGCCTTTCAGAATTTTCAAAGTATTCGAGAACTGGAAGTCGTTCAGATCGCCAAGCACCACGATATTCGCATCAGGGTTCTTGGCCAGCACATCAGATACGAAGCCGTTCACAACGGTGGCAATTTTCGCCCGCTGGGCTTCACTTGGTTTGACGGGTGGCTGGATACCGCCGTACAGTGCGGAGTCTCCCGTCTTGGAGTTGAAGTGGTTCGCAATGACCATTACTTTTTGGTTATTGAACATAAATTCCGCCGCAAGCGGTTTACGGGAATTGTCGAATGCGGAGTTGGTCGGATCAATTCGGCCCGGATTCAGGCTGAGCCCGCCGTCCTTGGTGTAGGCTACCGCTGTTGTAGCGTCACCTTTGTTGCCCGGAGCAAGCTGGACGCGTGCGGTGTTGTAAATAAATCCGGCCCGGATGTTCGCGCCCGGCGCACCGCCGTCCATATTGTTAACCGGGGTAATATCAGTAAAAGCATAAGTTGGGCCGCCCTTTACCTTGATAGCATCAATCAGCGCCTTATAGCTGTCGGTGGCATCCACGGTTCCAGTGTCGCCCGCGCCGTCATTGTCCTGAATCTCCAGAAGGCCGACAATATCCGGCGTGTTCAGGTTGGTGACGATGTCTTTGGCAATATTGTTGATTTTGTCGGAACCGCTCAATTTGGAGAAATTCTCCACATTGAATGAGGCAACCGTCAGCTTATCGGCTCCGGCTTCGAATGAGGTTGTTTCCCGCTCAACTGAAGTGCCTGCAGTTACTGCCGGCAGCGGGGCATCCGGATGAACTTTGTAATTACCATAGTCATAACCGAGAATACCGGTAATGTTCCCGCTGAAGATCTGTCCCGTTCTAACCGGCTGGCTCGGCTTGGCGGCGATCAGAACACGTTGAGGATTGAAGTCCGCCCCTGTAAGAACGAGACCACCTGAGGGTGAAGTGACTTCTGTAGTGCTGGTACCGTTGTTCACGGTGACCGGAATTTCAAAATCATAAGGCCCGATAATCTTCGGGGTGTTGAGCTGAACCCGCATGCCTTCAAGACTTTCGTAGAAGTCTAGGGCATATTTGGCAGGATCAAGCTCTTTAGTCAATCCCACAGAAATGATAGCAGTGGGAATTGCCCGCCCGCCTGTTCCGATAATCGTAGCCGCAGGGAGAGGATTGGCTCCAGATACCACGGTTGCCTGAGTCGCCGCAATTTCGGTAGTCAGCAGGTCCGTAGCGTCAGCATAGCCACTTTCCTTATATTCCTTCACCCATCCGTCCACGAGAACAGAATCGGCTACTTTTACCTTGTTTCCCGGGAGGTAGACCATGATCGCCTCGGAGGTCCGGGGGTCACTGTCCGGTGTTGCAGTCTGAATGTAGAAGGTGCTGCCGCTGGTGTAAGTAACAATACCCGGTACACCTTTCACCAGCTGCCCCGCATAAGTGGAGGATTGGACAGTACCCTGAATCTTGGGGATCGTCAGTCCGCTAACCGCTTCTTTGGTGGTGTAACTGAATTGGGAGATGCCGCTGTCGGTTTTGCCTTCTTCTGTAGAATAGGCTTTGATGAGTACGGTGTCGTCCTGCAAAAGAATTGGAGTGCTGTACAAAGCGTAATCGGCCAGGGCACTGGTGCTGCCGTTGGCATAGACGCTGTAGTATACGCTTGCGGTTACACTGCTTGTGCTAAGGGAGAGCTGGGTGCCTTTGGGCACCGTCTGCCCGGAAGCGAGGGAAGCAGTGACGGCCGGAGCCTTGGTGCTGTCCACACCCGAGGTGCGCGGATCCGGTGCTTGAACCGTGAAGTCTGCAGAATTCTGGTTAGTATCCAGTCCGCGGTTGCCGGTAGGGAGCAGGGTGGATTCCAAGCGGATGGCTGCGGTGGTGTTGGAGATTGCTGGAGTCGGCCCCGTACCTTCAAAGGTAGTAGCAGAGCCATAGCCAACCATATCAACCTGGGTGCCGGATGCATTCAACAGCTCAATCTTTCCATTTGCTCCGGCCATAGCTATAGCAGAGTTGCTATCCGTAACGATGTTTGGCGCCGGAAGATCGTCCGTGCCTCCGGTGCCCGCCGCTTCCTGAATCAGGAAATATCCGCCTGCGGGGATGCTGCCGGTAAGTGTGGTGAACAAATTGGGCTTAGCTTCACTAAAACTTCCAGAGGAAGAGGCATACCGCACCTTCCAGCCGGTCAAGTCAATATCTGCATCTGTAGGATTATACAACTCAATGAAGTCATTCTTGTACTTGGCTCCGGAGTTCCCTCCGCCGCCATACACCTGGGAGATCACAGGAGCACTATTATCTGTTGCCGCTGAAGCTGTTGATGCTGCGGGCAGGGCCATACCGGTAATCAGCACGAATGAGAGCGCTGCCGACCACCATTGTTTTCGCCTTGAGGAAATATTCATTTGTTACAATCTTCTCCTCTCTAGATACGATATTATTTTCGCCTTCTCCCAATCTATCATTTGTACGTTAAATGAGAGATTGTCTATCGTAAATATATAGTAAACAATGGATGGAAAACATCAATTTACAAGGAATTTTGTCATAATGCACAAAAAAACTATGAAATCCTCCTGTTCAGCCTAAAGCAACGGCTGAATTAGCGGATTCATAGTTTTATTAGCTCCCTGCAAGAATACATGGAAAGTCATTTCTGTGTCAGCTGTGAAGAACTTCCTGCCCGTTCATGTACTTGCGCAGCGCCTGCGGGATATAGATTGAACCATCTTCCTGCTGGTGGTTCTCCAGCAGCGGGATCAGAATCCGCGGCGTGGCGACTGCGGTATTGTTCAGGGTGTGGCAGTACTGCAGGCGTCCGTTCTCGTCACGGAAGCGGATGCCCGAGCGGCGGGCCTGGAAATCCAGCAGGTTGGATGCCGAATGGGTCTCCCCATAGGCATTCCGGCTGGGCATCCAGGTCTCGATGTCGTACTGCTTGTGCGTCTTCAGCGACATATCGCCGCTGCAGACAGCCACTACGCGGTAGGGCAGCTCCAGCAGCTGCAGAATGTGCTCGGCATTCGCCAGAATCTCCTGCAGCATCTGCTCCGATTCTGCCGGATCATTGCGGCAGATTACGACCTGTTCGATCTTCGAGAACTGGTGCACCCGGTACAGGCCGCGCACATCACGCCCCGCCGAACCGACCTCCCGGCGGAAGCAGGCCGACATTCCGGCCAGCCGCAGCGGCGTATCGGCCTCGATGATCTCATCGCTGTAGAGCGACACGAGCGACACTTCCGAGGTTCCGGCCAGCCAGCGCTTTTCTCCGTTCAGCTCGTAGGTCTGGTCCATCCCTCCAGGGAAAAACCCGGTCCGCTCCAGCGCCTCCGGCCGGACGATGACCGGGACGTCCATCACGGTGAAGCCCCGCTCTGCCAGTACATCCAGTGCCAGCCGCTGCACGGCTAGGTGGAGGTAGAGTCCCGCTCCCTTAAGCACATAGCTGCGCGCTCCTCCGGCTTTGACCCCTCGCGGGATATCGATGATGTCATGGAGCTCGCCGAGCTCCACATGATCGCGCGGTGCGAAGCCGAAATCCGGCAGCCTGCCGGTCCGCCGCAGCTCCACGTTCTGGCTGTCATCCGCGCCGACCGGTGTATCCTCCGATACCGGATTTGGTGCCAGCAGCAGCAATTCGCCCCAGCGCCGCTCTGCTTCTGCCAGATCCGCCTCAAGCTTCGTGAGCCGGGTGTTAATCTCCCGCACTTGTGCCTTGGCATGTTCTCCGGCTCCGGCATCTCCCTGGCGCAGCAGGCGCTCGACCTCCTTGGTCAGCGCATTGCGTTCCGCTCTTTGCTGCTCGGTTTCCCGCCGCAGCTCCCGTCGCGTATCATCCCACTTCAGCAGATCATCTAGCGGGAAGTCTACCTTTTTCCATGTTGCCGTGTTTCTTACGAGTTCCTCATTCTCCCTGATCCAGTTCATGTCCAGCATGCCGTTTCGCTCCTTTTTGTCTTATAAAAATACAAAAAACGCCCTCATCCATGGGACGAGGAGCGTTAGCTCGCGGTGCCACCCAGGTTGACCGAATCCTCTGAAATCACAGCAGGATAAGGCCCTCTTTGGTCTTCGCGGTAACGGGCGAAACCCGGTAAACTTAGGAAGCAAGAACATTGCTCCGGTCGCAGACGCCTCACGGTTGGATGCCGGTCACTGGCCTGATCGGGATGTAGTATTGCCGCTTATTATAGCTCAGGATTTTACCGGGTGCAAGAGGCTGTTTACGTTTGACAATAATCCCTGTACTCTGCTAGGATTATTACTAATTTGAAGGTTTTTTACTGGAACAAGCGGCAGAAACGTATAACGGATAACGAACGGAAGAGGTGGGAACGTGGCCAAAATAGTTATCATCAACGGAACACCATCCCTGGTCTCGCGGATTACCGCGGTTATTGAATATGCGGAAGCGGATTTACGGGGACAGGGATTTGAAGTCGAACGCATCAATGTGGCTGAGCTCCCAGCAGAGGATCTGATCCATACGAAATTCGAGAGTGAAGCCATCGTCAAAGCCAACGGTCTAGTAGCTGAGGCCGATGCAGTTATTGTCGTCAGCCCGGTATATAAGGCATCCTATACGGGCGTCCTGAAGACCTTCCTGGATCTGATTCCAGAAAAAGGCCTGGCCGGCAAAATCCTGCTTCCGCTCTTTATGGGCGGCAGTCTGGCACATCTCCTTACCATTGATTATGCGCTGAAGCCGGTGTTGTCCGTGCTGGGCGCACGCCATATTCTTGGCGGTGTATATGCGGTAGATTCCCAGGCGGTGCGTAACGATCAGGGTGTCGTCGAGCTGGCCGCCGAGCTTAAGCTGCGTCTGGACAGCGTACTTGTGGAACTGGCGGAAGAGACGTCGCATAAGGCGGGGCGTAAGTCCGCAGAGTAGCTGGATTTTAAAAGGCAGAGCCCAGATGTGCCCGGCGTATCAGGTAGGCGCATTTTAATGTGAGCCGAGTGTCTCCCATTCCTGCGCAGCAATGCCGTACGATGAATAGCGAAAGCCCCTTACTGCCGAAATTTCGGCGGTAAGGGGCTTTTTCGCCACTCAGGATCGCAACGGATTGGAACCAGCTTTGGGCCATTCTATT
This sequence comes from Paenibacillus sp. P3E, assembly GCF_001909045.1. Classification (NCBI taxonomy): domain Bacteria; kingdom Bacillati; phylum Bacillota; class Bacilli; order Caryophanales; family Paenibacillaceae; genus Paenibacillus; species Paenibacillus sp. P3E. The sequence goes on from NZ_LVWH01000160.1 coordinate 69,548, forward strand.
GTATTCTGTGCAGCAGAATGTGGCGGGAACGCTTTTTATCCCGAAACCGGACTGCTATTACAAATCGTCGAACCCGTTATCGTCGCCAACCTTGCCGTAGTTGCGGGACTTGGCTTCGAAGAAGTCGGTTTTGGTCGCGTTCAGCGCTTCGTCGGAGAATGGCTTGATCCATGGCATGCAGTTGACGTCTACGCCTGTGTAGGCTTTGTCCAGACCCATCAGCGTCAGGCGCTTGTTGGCGGTGTATTTGATGTAGTCGCTCAGCTCGTTCATATCAATGCCGCGCACGTTGGTCAGCGTGTAGTGGCCCCAATTGGTCTCCAGCTCTACAGCGCGGTCGATGGTACGGTAGACGTAATCCATATTTTCTTTGGTGTTCAGCTCAGGGAAATCCACCAGCAGCTGCTTGAATACTTCGGCGAAGAAGTAACAGTGCTGATTCTCATCACGCTGAATGTAAGAGATCATCTGGCTGGTCGCCATCATTTTCTGGTCACGGGCCAGGTTGTAGAAGAAGGCAAAGGTACTATAGAAGAAAATCCCCTCCAGAATCAGATCGGCCACCATCGCCCGGAAAAAAGTCTCCTTGGATGGCGCATCCCGGAACTCCTGATAGATGTCGGAGATGAACTGGTTGCGTTCCAGCAGCACCGGATCATGTTTCCAGTATTCAAAAATCTCCTTCTGCTCGCTGTCTGAGACAATCGAAGAGAGGACGTAAGAGTAGGACTGGTTGTGCACAACCTCCTGCTGTCCGATGATCGCCGAAATAGCTTCCAGTGAAGAGTCGGTAAAATAACGTTTTACATCACCAACGAACATCGTTTGCATCGAATCCAGCACCGCCAGCAGGGCGATGTTAATCTTGAACACACGCTGCTCTTCCGCCTCCAGCTGCGGGAACTGCTGCGCATCCTTCGACATCGGGATCTCATCGGCGATCCAGTGGTTCAGCAGCAGCACCTTGTACAGCTTGTACATGTGCGGCATGCGGATATCGTTCCAGTTCAGTATCCCTGAACATTCCCCGTCGATGATCCGTGTAGACTGGTTCGGGGCTTCGGTATTAAAAATCTTTTGTAGTTGCATGTTGTTTCCCTCCTGTATTTTGCGGGGCTAATCTGGTCACTTTAAAAGCCGGCACTTTATTCGCCACTACGAGGAATGTTTGGACTTCCGGTCGCTGTTGTCTGCAGATTTCTTGATTTAAACCGCTGTTCGCGGTGGAAATCCGCAGACAAAGGCGAACGCTAACGCTCCTACAGTTCCAAACTTCCTCTCCGTGACTCCAAGTGCCCCCTATTAAAGTTAGTCTTTAACTCGCGCAAGACTCGCACTCTTCTATGGTCAGGGCACGGCTCCGCACATAATAAGTCGATTTCAATCCGCCCTTCCAGGCGTTCAGATGCAGGTTCAGGAAATCGGTGGCCTTGATGTCAGGGGTCACATACAAGTTGAAGCTTTGGCCCTGATCGACATGGCGCTGACGGGCAGAGGCCATGCGGATCGACCAGTTCTGGTCGATCAGGAATGCCGTTTTGTAATACCAGATCGTCTTCTCGGACAGATCCGGTGCCGGGTTGGCGATCTTGTAGGTGGTTTTCTCCTCATAGGAGAGCAGCTCGTACAGCGGATCGATGCTGGCGGTGGACCCGGCAATGATCGAGGTCGAGCCGTTCGGGGCTATCGCGAACATCCAGGCATTGCGCACGCCGTCGGCAGCCACTTCCTGCTGTAGCTCGCGCCACTGCTCTGTTGTCACGTATTTGCCTTCCTGCTCGCCGCTGGTATAGCCGCGCGAGGTGAAGTAAGCACCAGTTTCCCAGTCAGAACCGGCAAACTTCGGATAACGGCCCTTCTCGCGGGCCAGCTCCATGCTGGAGCGCACGAGCAGATAGTTAATGTGTTCATATAGATGATTGTTATATTCCACGGCTTCGTCGGATTCCCAGCGGATGCCCTTCAGCGCCAGCAGGTGATGCAGGCCGAAGGTGCCGAGGCCCACCGCGCGGTATTGGCTGTTCGTGTACTGTGCCTGCAGCACTTCAATATTGTTGATGTCGATGACATTGTCGAGCATACGAACCTGAATCGGTATCAGCCGCTCCAGCACACCGGCCGGAATTGCGCGGGCCAGGTGGATGGAGTTCAGGTTGCAGACTACGAAGTCTCCGGGAACCTTCGAGATAACGATCCGGGTCTGGCCGTCCTTGGTAACCAGTTCTTCACTCTCGATAACGGTTGCCGATTGATTCTGCATGATTTCCGTGCACAGGTTGGAGGAGAAGACCATCCCCTGGTGCCGGTTGGGATTGGAGCGGTTCACCGTATCGCGGTAGAACATATACGGGGTGCCGGTTTCCAGCTGCGATTTCATAATCCGCTTCATGATGTCGATGGCCGGAACCGTGATGCGGGACAGCTCCAGATTGGCAGTGGCTTCGGCATACTTTTCACGGAAAGCACCTTGTCCAAGCTTCTCGTCATAGAAATCCTCGAGGCCCAGCGCGCGACCGCGGTCATCCTTCCAGCCCATCACCTTCTTCACTTCATGCGGGCAGAAGAGGTTCCAGTGGCCGCGTGCTTCCACAGCCTCCATGAACAGGTCAGGCAGGCAGACACCGTGGAACACGTCATGCGCGCGCATTCTCTCGTCGCCGTTGTTCAGCTTCAGGTCGAGGAAGGCAAGAATATCTTTATGGAAAACATCGAGGTAGACGGCGACAGCACCTTTGCGTGTGCCGAGCTGGTCTACGCTGACTGCGGTATTGTTCAGCTGGCGAATCCACGGAATGACACCGGAGCTGGTGTTCTTGTGGCCGCGGATATCGGACCCGCGGGCCCGCACCTTGCCGAGGTAGACGCCGATGCCTCCGCCCATTTTGCTTAGGCGGGCCACATCGGTATTGGAGTCGAAAATGCCTTCGAGCGAGTCGTCCACGGTGTCGATGAAGCAGCTGGAGAGCTGTCCGGCGACTTTTTTACCCGCATTGGACATGGTAGGTGTGGCAGCGGTCATGTAAATGTTGCTCATGGCCCAGTAGGCTTCTTTGACCAGATCCAGCCGTTTCTCTACCGGCTCTGTGTGCATGAGGAACATTGCGATAATCATATAACGCTCCTGTGGAAGCTCCATTACGCGGCCGTCAAAGTCATGCGCCAGATAACGGTCCGACAGGGTCAGCAGGCCGATGTAATCGAACAGCAGGTCGCGCGTGTAATCGATGCAGCTGCCCAGTTCCTCAATCTGCTCCTTGGTGTAGTGGGACAGTAGTTCTTCACGGTAGATGCCCTTCTTCACGAGATCGGTAATCAGCGGGTACAGCTCGCCGTAAGGCTCTTCCGGGTATGCTTTGTAGCGGCGGTTGACGGCAGCTTTTTTGTACAGGGAGGTTAGCAGTGAACGCGCAGCAGCGAACTTCCAGTCCGGCTCCTCTTTGGTAACGAGTTCAAGGGCACTCATCGTAAAAGCATTGCTGATCTCTTCTCCGCTGACCTCATCACGGCGCAGCTTGGACTGCACTCCGCGGATCAGAGTTTCCTTGCTTAATTGATCCAGGCCGTTCAGGATACGGTCGGCGTACACGGAAATGCGGATTTCATCAAAAGCCAGTTGGCGGTTATCGGGTTTCACTACGAGCTGTGGCATAAGTTTAACCATCCTTTCATTTTTGGGTTTAATTTTCAATATCACAAATTGAAGTATATAAGCGCAGAGAGCGGCCCGCCCCGAGGCTTGGCCTGCTCTTTGAAAGTTAACTGAATTTATAAGGCAGCCGGCTCCCAATGTACGATTTCCGTACCGGCGAGACTGGCCTGAATATCAATAATGCGCTGGTTGCTGCTTCCCCGGTAGGGAAGGGTAGTGTCTTTGAGCTCTTCCACAAAACGTCCGTCGATCACGACCTGGCACAGGGCCAGCAGGTTCCATTCGGGTGAGCCGGGTGTCGCTGTAAGCTCTTCATAGGTATAGCCGGTGTAAATCCAGACGGGATACTCCGGCAGCACGCTGCGCAGCTCCAGAATGAAGCCCGCAGCCTCCTCTGCCGAGAATAAAGGGTCGCCGCCTGCCAGTGTCAGTCCGTCCAGCAGCGGATTCGCGGCTATTTCGGCAATGATCTCCCGTTGGCGCTCCCGTGTGAACGGCTCGCCAAAATTGAAGTTCCAGGTCTTGGGATTGAAGCAGCCCGGGCAGCGGTGACGGCAGCCGCTGAGGAAAAGGACGGCCCGCATGCCTTCTCCTTCATTGATCGATTCCGGGTAGTAGCCACATATGTTCATAGGTGCTTAACGCGGTCCCTTACTTCGGCTTGCTTGGCGGCATTGAAGCGGGTCTGATAGTCGCCGGTCAGGTAGCCGGTTACCCGGCGCAGACGGCGGATATGCACATCGTTCTCATGCGCGTCGCAGGAAGGGCAATTGGTGCCAATCACGCCTTCGTAGCCGCAGTTCGAGCAGCGGTCCACCGGATGGTTGATGCTGAAATAGCTAACTTGCTGTTCCAGCGCGTAACGGATAATCTTGACAAAAGCTGCCGGGTTGCTGCGAGCATTACCATTCAGCTCCACATAAGAGATTGCACCCGCATTGCAGTATTCATGGAACGGTGCTTCCAGGCTGATTTTCTGCGCAGCGCTCAGCTCATGGTAGACCGGGATGTGGAAAGAGTTCGTATAGTATTCGCGGTCGGTGATGCCCGGAATGGAGCCCAGTACTTTACGGTCCACCTTGGTGAACTTGCCGGACAGCCCTTCAGCAGGTGTGGCGAACAGGGTGATGTTGAGGTTCAGTTCCTCGCTCTTACGGTCGCAGTATTCCCGCATGTGGCGGACAATAGCGAGCGCCTTGGCATGGGTCTCCATGTCCTCGCCGTGATGCTTACCGTACATGGCCTTCATGCACTCGGCCATGCCGATGAAGCCAATCGACAGACTGCCGTGCTTCAGCAGTTCGCCAACCGAATCCTCGGGAGCCAGGTCCTGGCCGCCTTCCCAGACGCCTTCGCGCATCATGAAATCAGAGGCTTTAGCCTTCTGGGAAGCCTGGATGCGGAAGCGGTGGAGCAGCCCATCCAGAGCGATGTCCATGTAATGGTTCAGATCGTCATAGAAGCCTTTCTCGTCGGCGGCAAGCCGGCGTCCTGTGGCAGTTCCGTAAGCCAGTCCCAACCGCACGAGATTGAGCGTATTGAAGGACAGGTTGCCTTTGCCGGAGCAGTGGTTGCGTCCGAAGCGGTCGCCCAGCACCCGAGTGCGGCAGCCCATGGTTGCAAATTCAGTATCCGGGTCGGCCGGATCATAATATTGCATGTTGAGCGGCGCATCCAGATTGGCGAAGTTCGGGTACAGTCTGCGGGCAGAGCATTCGGCAGCTTTGAGGAACAAGTGATAGTTCGGATCGCCCTGTTGCTGGTTCACGCCCTGCTTGCATTTGAAGATCTGGATCGGAAATACCGGCGTTTCGCCGCTGCCGAGTCCGTTCATCGTTGCGGTCAGCAGCGAGCTGATCACGAGCTGGCCTTCGGGAGAGGTGCACGTACCGTAGTTGATGCTGGTAAAAGGAATCTGGCCGCCCGAGCGGCTGGACATCGTATTCAGGTTATGTATCATGCTCTCTGCTGCCTGCAGCGTTTCGCTCTCTGTTTCTTTTAATGCAAAGCGGAAGGCCCGCGGATACAGCTCTGCCAGATCGCTGCGGCTCATAGTGACTTCGCCAAGATGCTCACCGGCTTGTCCTTCTTCGAAATATTCGAGTCCCTTGCGGAACAGCTTGGCAAAGGACTTGGTCACATAAGGGGCCAGGTCATAATCCAGCTTGTTGGCGGATACGCCGCCGTATTGGGCATTTTGCTGAGACTGGAAAATAATCGCTACGAGCGACATTGCAGTCATGATCGAGTTGGGAGGACGCACGCTGCCGTTGCCGGTGTTGAAGCCTTCGCGGAGAAGCCGTTCAAACGGGATGAAGATGCAGTTGGTGGTTCCGATCGCGTATTGGTCCAGATCATGGACATACACTACGTTATCAAGGGTAGCCTGTACCAGTTGCGGCGGCATTGTGAAGTTGCGGGCATACCACTTGGAATACTCACTGCCGAACTTGCTCATTTTGCCGGAGAAGCTCTCTCCGTTCAAATTGGCATTCTCGCGCAGCAGATCCAAATCCCGGCTGTCGATAATATCGCGCCCCAAATGGATGACTTCCTCTAATAGATCCTCCTGTGCAGCTTGTCCACCGTTGTACCGTTTCTCCAGCAGCGTCATTGTATAGCCCTCTCCTCTCGGTATATAAAAAACGTTCTAATTGTAATAAGACACCCCTTAACTCAGTAAAAAGAGCATCTTCCGCCGAGGACGGCGGAAAATGCCCGGATGCGTAACGCAAATAACCGAAACTGGATATTTACGGATGGTCTCCATGGAAAGAAGCTTTCCCGCAGAAGCCGATACCTGAGCGCGATAAGGCTTATCGCATTCAGGTATCGGCAGCCTTTGCTTCCCATCCTGGGGGAAGGCTAAATCTGCTTGTGCAGGCCGCATGCGGACACCTCTCCTGTTCCTCGCAGGCGTAAATGATGGTGCCCGGAAACAGGCAGGTCTCCTGGCTTCCGGTGAATCTTGGAGGCACCTTCCCAAGGGGGAATACCCTCAGTGGCGTGAGCCTCCAGATACTGTTCCGCAGGGGCTTGTGGAAGCCTGCGGAACATCCGGTTACAGTGGCGGGACCACAGCGGATTTGCACCGCGCTTCCCTATTAAGCTTCAACTCTCTTGAGAGAGCAAAGCACCTGTTTCCACTATATTTTGTTGTCGCTAGATAAAAATAACCCAATATCTTGTGTTTGTAAACATTTTTTTGCGAGCCCGCGCTGGGGGCGGATTCAGCCGATTTACTCACAGATGATCCACAGCCCATCCACAGATATCCCGGCATTCGTCCACAGTTCGTCCACAGGTAATCCACAACTTGTGTGTAAATTTTTCCGATTCTAGTTCATAAATTGTCCCCATATTAGGGGGGATTTGTGGGGGGAGGCGGGAGTTGCTACAATAAAGGGGACTGAAGACTTATATACCGGATTTTTTTATATTTTATAGTAGGAGGGGTTTCGAATGGCTATTGGCGAAGTAACCGTAATTCCGATCGGAACAGGCAGCACCAGCCTCAGCAGCTATGTTGCGGATATGCAGCGCGTGCTGGAGACAGTGGAAGGTATAACTTACGAGCTGACATCCATGGGCACAATTATCGAGGGACCGCTGGCGCGGATTCTGGCGGCCGTCGAAGCATTGCACGAGTCCCCTTTTACTGCCGGAGCGCAAAGGGTGTCCACCTCACTCAAGATTGATGACCGGCGCGACAAGCCCTCCACAAGCCGCAGCAAGCTGGAATCGGTGGAGCGCAAGCTGCAGGCGGAATAGTTCTGAATAATTACAGCATACAAGGAGCGTGTCCTCTATGGCGGCAATGAATCAGCAGGTCGGGATACAGATGTATACACTACGGGATATGGCCGAAAAGGATTTTCTGGGCACACTGCGCAATGTGGCGGAGATCGGATACAAGTCGGTGGAATTTGCCGGTTATTTCGGCGTATCGGCTGCCGAACTGCGCAGAACGCTGGATGAGCTGGGGCTGGCGGCTCCTTCGGCACATGTCGGACTGGATTTCAGCAGCCTGGAGAAGATGCAATCGGCGTTATCCAGAGAGATTGAATATGCCCGGGAGGTGGGGCTGGAGTATATCATCACGCCTTCGGCACCGCTTCCGCAGCATCCGGCACTGGACGATGTGCTTGCACTGGTGCCTTTCTTTGAAAAGGCCTCTGAACTTGTGCGGGCGGCGGGTCTGAAGTACGGCTATCATAACCATGACTTTGAGTTCAAGCAGGTCAACGGGCAGGCTGTGATCGACATCTGGCTGGAGCGGATTCCGGCTGGAGATATGGTGGCTGAGTTTGATTTGGGGTGGGTGCATGTAGGCGGTGCCGTACCGGCAGAATATGTATCCCGTTACGCCGGGCGCGTTCCGCTGGTCCACATCAAGGATTTTGGCGCGGGCCATGAAGAAACCGATCTTGGAAAGGGCCAGGTGGACTTCGAGAGTGTCTTCAAGGCTGCGGATGACGCCGGTATTCGGCATTATATTGTGGAGCAGGAGGTCTTTGCTTCGTCCTCTCTGGAGAGTGCAAGGCTGGCGCTGGATTACTTCCGCAGACGAGGAATGCTGGGATAACTTTGAGGACTCGATTCCCCTCCGCAGCGCGGGTCCTGTAGAAATCACGGGCGCCGCACTGTGAAAGAATGGGTTGCGTTTTTCCCCAGACGGGGTATAATGTATTTTGTTTGACAGAAAAAAAGCTTTAAGCTGGTGTAGCTCAGGGGTAGAGCAACGCACTCGTAATGCGTAGGCCGGGGGTTCAATTCCCTTCACCAGCATCCTTAATAACTCAATCATGACGCGGTTTTCCGGGATTTCGGGGGGCTGCGTTTTTTTTATGGTAAACCCACTACTATAACTATATATAATCAAGTTGGAGGTTAATACATCTGTGAAAAGTGAAGATTAATATCAACTTATAGGTAATAAACTTGCAGGGATTATCCCTGATGCTGGGACGAAATTCATCTCTATGCTGAGATATTACCTGGTTCAAGAATAGTTTATTTCTACTTTACATCCACTACCAAAAATGAGTTGATATATAGCCATAGTATTCTACAACAGCGTACAATCTGGAAATATGAAATTCTAGGTTTACATCCTACAGATCGTTTTCACCAAAGGTATCTAGATGAGTATTTAGAACAAAAGGCCGATTAATCTCCCAGAGAGCCATAACGGTAGTACTCACTTAGGGGAGCTTCTATATTTATAATTGTGTTGCAGAAAAAATTTACTTTTCTGCAACTTTTTCTTTATTTTAGCGTCATGTAAGAGGATGTTAAATTGTGTAAATAGGAGGATTTCTCTGTGGTAAAGAGAATTTTTGTTATTTTCGCTATGACTATAGGATTAATGGTATCTGCTGATCAGTCCTATGCCCGTCCCACTGAGTTACCGCCAAGTAACGACCGTACGGATGTGGTCTATGTTAGCGAAAATGTAGTAACACTGGTTGACTATATTAATAATAAAGCAGATATAGTTGATTTACAGACAAAGATAACCACAAATATTTCGGATGGTTCAAATACGATCCTAGATGTAAAGGTTATAAAAAATCCTCAAAAAATAGTGCTGCTTCAAAAGGGGAACGGAAATAAAATTTCAAAAACAGTATTCTCTTTTAACGGAAATCTTATTAGCAAGACTGAGATCGCTCTTGAAAATGCGGGAGATAAAATCAGATGGGTAGCTCCTACAGGCACAACAAACGAACGAATAATGGTTCAATCTAATAATTCCTTTAGCCTGTATCAATACCCGTGGACTAAACCAAGTGTGAGCTACAATGCAAAGATCGTTGATATGGGATATGAAAGTGTATCAGTAATGGATTGGGAATTTGAGGGGTATCCTAATTTGGCCATTAAGTACCATGCGCAAGGTATAATGAGGGATGATTATTTCGTTAAAATGGTCAATCTTTATTCAAAGAATGAAACTTCACTCAAGGACTTTAATTCTGATTTTTTAATTAAAACTAGCGGTAATTACCTTGCAGCATTATCCTCTTATACCTATCAGGCAATACCGGGAAATGTAATCCGTCCCTCAGCCAATGACTCTCAAAAGGTATTTCGTTTAATCAATAAATCCACTACAAAGGAAACTGCTTCTATAAAAGAAGTTTTTAAACAAGATGGTGACATTTCCGGGTGGAAAACAGAATTAATTAACGGTCAAGTATTTGTAGGGGATTTACTGGAACACACATGGTCCTTGTTTTCTCAAGAAGGAGCTATACTTTTAAATAAACAGGATTGGCCTAAAAATGGTGCCACGAAATTTTTGTACTACAACTTAAAATCACAAACAGCATATTTTCTGGATTATTCATCAGGTGAGATTTCAATAATGGAGAAGCCTTCGAAAAAATAGAACGGAAACGGGGAAACGGTATATGTGGCGTAAATACATACTAATGGTTACAAGTCTGCTTGTGGTCTTCGTAATGCTTCTACAGCCTGGAGCTGCCCATGCGGCGGATAGTGGAACGATAACTGCAGACAGCGGCATCCAAGAAAAGCTGATAGAAAAGTATGGACTTGATGATTCCAAACCCTCTTCTCAACCCGGCTGGGGCGGAGCGGATATAGGTATAAGTGATCCTCTTTCACTCGTCCTTTCCATATTCAGGGTGATTATTAATCCATATGCGTGGGTGGCTCCGGGGTTCATCCATTATTTGTTTTACCAATAAAGACAGTAAAAGTTGCATAGAACCCCATAGAGTCATACAATACAGTAGTAGAAAGCACACACAATGCGCAGGCAGGGGCTTCATACTCCTTCGCTGGCATCCCGATAAACAATAGGCGGCGCGGCTTTCCGGATGTTCGGGAGGCTGCGTTTTTTGCTCTTCTGGAGAGGGGAATAGGCACAAGATGAAATGTCTCACGGTCCGGCAGCCTTGGGCGACCTTAATTGCTCTTAAGGAAAAGCAGTTCGAGACCCGTTCCTGGAAAACGGCATACCGTGGTGAACTGGCTATTCATGCCGGGATGGGGATCGACAAATCCGCCTGCAGGCAGGAGCTGATCCAGTCGGCTTTGGCACGGCATGGATACAGTGCGGACAACCTTCCTCTCGGAGCCATTATCGCTACAAGCCGTCTGGCCGACTGCTACCAGGTGACGGATGAGGATGCCGGAGCGGGCTGGCCGGGCGGCAATGAATTTGCTTTTGGCGATTATTCACAAGGGCGCTATGCCTGGAAGCTGGAAGAGGTAACGGCGCTTGCCCATCCGATTCCCGCAAAAGGCAGGCTGAGCTTCTGGGAACACCCTGTGCTGGAGGGAGAGCAGTGACCCGCTGGGGCTGTACAACCTTTTGGCATAATCGAAAAATTTATTTAGCAGCCCAAGCCATTATTGGGTATGAACCGGCTGACTCGCGGGTAATCTTCTTATAAGGCCGCTGGTGCTGCCAAGTGAACCCCGCGTGATCATCAGGATGATAAGAAAGGGCGTATGCATAGGAAATGGGAAGTCTCCTTATTGCGTGGCTTTGTATGCTGTGTTTGTATTTTTCGTTCGAGGATAAGGCGAGCCGGAAAATTATCTTTCCTGTGGCACTGGTCGTTTTTTTCGGCACCCTGGGCTATTGGAAGCTTTTAATGTAATCTTTATGTAATTATAAGCTTGTTTTCAGGTTAAGGATATATATTGAATGTACCAGACACTCCCCAGTGTTTATAGATAGCTTACAGGGTCCTGCCAACTCCCATGGCGAGGCCCGTTTTTTTATTTTGTTTGGATGACCCTAAGTATTTTTATACAAGAGGAATAAATG
>NZ_LVWH01000161.1:0-80989 GCF_001909045.1 Paenibacillus sp. P3E
TGATATTAATTAGAAATTGTGATAAAATAATGTCACAAAGGCAGGTGAAGAAGATATGCAAGAGACAACTACAACCCCCGAGCTGCTGCTTGAGAATCAACTGTGTTTTACCATTTACGCCTGTTCACGTGAATTCACAAAGCTATACCAGCCACATCTGGACAAGATTGGACTAACGTATTCCCAATACCTTGTAATGCTTGTACTGTGGGAACGACACCAGTGTACAGTTAAAGAGCTGGGAGAAGCGCTTTTTTTGGATTCAGGCACATTAACGCCGCTGCTGAAGAGGTTGCAGGCTGCCGGTCTGATTCTTCGCGAACGATCACTTCAGGATGAACGGAAGGTACTGATCTCCTTAACCGAACAGGGTAAGGCTCTACGGGGTGAAGCAGCATGCATCCCCGGAAAAATGGCGGAAGGTACGATGTTATCGGCAGATGAATTTGTGGGTCTGCTGGGGCAATTCAAGGACCTGCTTGCCCGTGTACACGAAGCCAATACCAATGCCGTAAAATAGCTTGTTTATGTAAAGTCAATGCAATCGTTCGCATTCCGGCATGAAATCGAGCGAAAATGTATGTATAAATCATGAAAGTTTTTAAGGAAAGCGTTTTTAAAACATGTTACAATATTCTGGGTTTCATATTATGGCGCTGGGCGGAAATCGGTTCAAAACGATATTTTCGTCCCGGATGTCATAGACAGAAACCTGTGCCGATTTCATATAATTCCGGCACGGGTATTCTGTATGTACCGGGATATTACTATATTTTACCGGTCTGGACCCGGCTTTGGACAATCAAAACGGAAAGCGGAATGGCAGCAGGCTGCCTGCTTCGCCACCGCAATACTTTAGGAGGCTTCCGGTATGAATATCCACGAGTATCAGGGAAAAGAAGTACTTAAGAAGTACGGCGTGGCCGTACCGAACGGAAAAGTAGCTTATACAGTGGAGGAAGCGGTAGAAGCCGCAGCGTCGCTGAGTACCCCGGTTGTAGTGGTCAAAGCGCAGATTCATGCTGGCGGACGCGGCAAAGCCGGAGGCGTAAAGGTCGCCAAAACAAGCGAAGAGGTTCGTGCATATGCGGAAGAGATTCTCGGAAAGACGCTGATTACCCATCAGACCGGGCCGGAAGGTAAGGTAGTAAAACGGCTGCTGATTGAGGAAGGCTGTCAGATTGTAAAAGAATACTATATTGGACTTGTTGTTGACCGTGGCTCCGGCCGTGTGGTGATGATGGCATCGGAGGAAGGCGGAACTGAGATTGAAGAGGTTGCGGCTACGCATCCTGAAAAGATTTTCAAGGAGATTATTGATCCGGCGGTAGGATTGCAGACGTTTCAAGCCCGGAAATTAGCGTACAGTATTGCGATCCCAACAGAACTGGTTAATAAAGCTGTCAAGTTCATGCAAGCGCTCTATTTGGCTTTTGTGGATAAGGATTGCTCCATTGCTGAGATTAATCCTCTCGTGGTTACGGGGGATGGAAACGTTATGGCACTTGATGCGAAGCTGAATTTCGATTCCAATGCCTTGTTCCGGCATAAGGATATTCTGGAGCTGCGTGACCTGGACGAAGAGGATGCGAAGGAGATTGAAGCTTCCAAATTCGATCTGAGCTACATCGCCCTGGACGGCAACATTGGATGCATGGTGAACGGTGCCGGACTGGCCATGGCCACGATGGATATTATCAAATACTATGGCGGTGAGCCGGCTAACTTCCTGGATGTAGGGGGCGGTGCCACCACCGAAAAGGTTACTGAGGCATTCAAAATTATTTTGTCCGACGACAAAGTAAATGGAATATTCGTCAATATTTTCGGCGGAATCATGCGTTGTGATGTTATCGCCAGCGGAGTAGTTGAAGCTGCAAGACAGCTTGGACTGACCAAGCCGCTTGTTGTCCGTCTTGAAGGCACCAATGTTGCACTGGGCAAGCAGATTCTTGCCGGGTCTGGGCTGAATATCGTAGCTGCGGATTCCATGGCGGATGGAGCCCGTAAGATTGTAGCTCTTGTGTAAAGACAATTCTAAGTAGGGATGTGACTATAGATGAGCATTCTTGTAGATAAAAATACGAAGGTCATCACGCAAGGGATCACAGGCTCGACCGGCTTGTTCCATACCAAGGGAGCCCTGGATTACGGTACCCAGATGGTAGGCGGGGTTACCCCGGGCAAAGGCGGGACCACTGTCAATATTACTTTGGACAATGGCAGTGAGGTCAGTCTGCCAGTATTCGATACGGTTGTAGCTGCCAAGGCAGCTACGGGTGCGACGGCAAGCGTAATTTATGTGCCGCCGGCTTTTGCTGCGGACTCAATCATGGAGGCAGTGGATGCCGGCCTTGAGCTGGTCATCTGTATTACTGAAGGAATCCCAGTGCTGGATATGGTAAAGGTTTCACGCTATATGGAAGGACGCCCTACCGTACTGATCGGCCCTAACTGTCCGGGTGTCATTACACCAGGGGAGTGTAAAATAGGCATCATGCCGGGATATATTCATATGCCTGGTTACGTGGGAGTTGTGTCCCGCAGTGGAACGCTTACCTATGAAGCGGTACACCAGTTGACTGAGCGCGGAATCGGACAGTCTTCAGCAGTCGGTATTGGTGGTGACCCTGTAAAAGGTTCGGAGTTCATCGATATTTTGAAGCTGTTTAATGAGGATCCTGGAACCAAGGCTGTTATTATGATCGGAGAGATCGGTGGTACAGCGGAAGAGGAAGCGGCGGAGTGGATCAAAGAGCATATGACCAAGCCAGTTGTCGGCTTCATTGGAGGTGTAACCGCGCCTCCGGGTAAACGGATGGGGCACGCCGGAGCTATTATTTCTGGTGGGAAGGGGACGGCCAGCGAAAAGATTGCTGTACTGGAATCCTGCGGTATCAAAGTTGCGCCAACTCCAGCCGAAATGGGCTCTACCCTTGTGAGCGTCCTGGAAGAACGCGGCATTCTGAACGCTTTTACGACTCACTGATATTTCACAATACATTTGCGTCCAGATTAGGTATAATCAGCTTATAAGGTAAGCAACCTTTTGTTCTCTTTCATGGGGATAAAAGGTTGCTTTTTTGGCGTTCGGCCTTTTTTTACAAGGAGGATTCCTGCTATACCTTACCTCAGGTTGGGATGCTTATTTTATTTAGAAGGCTTGCCTTCATCTAAAGGAGAGAAGTACATATGGAAAGACGCGGACTGTTGATCGGATTGAATGAAGTAGAGGGTGTTGGCTGGAAAACCATCGACAGAATTCTCCAAGCGGGACTTTTGACGGAAAATGCATTTTTGTGTAGCTATGAGGATTGGGTAAAAGCGGGGATCCCTGCGAAAATTGCTCAGAAGCTCGCTGCTGATTTTAATGAAGAATGGATTTGTACCCGCTGCTATTTAATGAAGGAAAGCGGTGTAGAGGCGGCTACTCTGTTGGATGAAGATTATCCGGAGCGACTTAAAGAAACGCCGCAGCCCCCTTGGGTGTTGTATTACAGAGGTAATCTGAAGCTCGCTTCCTGTCCTTCAATCGCAATGGTTGGAACCCGTGTGCCAACGGCCTATGGGCGTAAGGTTGGTGAAATGCTGGCTTCAGAGCTAAGTGCGGCAGGCTTCACAGTGGTAAGTGGCCTTGCCCGGGGCATTGACAGTGTCTGTCATGAAGCTGCACTGGGGAGCAAAGGCGGTACCGTTGCTGTGGTTGCTACAGGACTCGACAGGATATATCCTCCGGAGAATAGGGAGCTGGAGCGGCAGATTTCGCGTGAAGGCCTGGTACTCAGTGAGTATCCGCTGGGAACCAAAAGCCATCCCGGACTTTTCCCTCAGCGGAATCGAATTATTGCGGGACTTACACTGGGAACGCTGGTTGTCGAAGCGGATGCCCGGAGTGGCTCGCTGATTACCGCTGACGCCGCCCTTGAAGCCGGGAGAGATGTGTTTGCCGTACCGGGACCAATCACTTCACCCAAAAGCCGGGGAGCACTAGACTTAATTAAGCAAGGGGCAAAACTCGTAACCGGAGCCTCTGATATTATTGAAGAATACCTGTCGCACGTGCCTTCAAAGTCTATAGGAGATACAGAAAATGCCGTTTTGCTGCCGGTAGGTGAAGACAGGCTCAGGGAAAAGAAATTGACAAGTGAGGAGTCTCACCTATACCATATACTGCATCAAGGCCCTTTTACACTGGATGAGCTGCTGCTCAGAACGGGATGGGATTTTGGACATTTGCATTCAGTTCTGTTATCTTTAATCATAAAAAAAGCGGTATCACAATTACCAGGGGCAATTTATAAGGTAATTTAATATAGAAGGAACACTTTTAGGAGGAACAACCTATGGCGGAAGCATTGGTTATTGTCGAATCGCCGGCAAAAGCGAAGACAATTGGCAAATATTTAGGAAGTAAATATATCGTAAAGGCTTCTATGGGACATATCAGGGATTTGCCGAAGAGTCAGATTGGTGTAGAAGTGGAAAATGACTTCAATCCCAAGTATATTACGATCCGCGGTAAGGGTTCGATTTTGAAGGAACTTAAGGACGCCAGCAAAAAAGTGAAAAAAGTCTATCTGGCGGCTGACCCGGACCGCGAAGGTGAAGCCATTGCCTGGCATCTGGCGCATGCGCTGGATCTGGACAACACACAGGAATGCCGGGTCGTTTTTAATGAGATTACGAAGCAGGCTGTAAAAGATGCCTTCAAGACACCGCGCAAGATTAATATGGATCTGGTTAACGCTCAGCAGGCACGGCGTATTCTGGATCGTCTGGTCGGCTACAAGATTAGCCCGCTATTATGGAAGAAAGTCAAAAAGGGTTTGTCCGCCGGCCGTGTGCAATCTGTTGCCGTCAAAATCATTATGGACCGCGAGAATGAAATTTCGGCATTTGTACCTACGGAATATTGGAGTATTACCGCGAAGCTGGGCATTCGGGATTCACTCTTCGAAGCCAAGTTCCACAAACTGAATGGTGAAAAGAAAGAACTTGGTCAGGAAAGCGATGTTCAGGAAGTCCTGAAAGCAATCAAAGATGCTGCCTTCAAGGTAAGTGAAGTAAAAGAGAAAGAAAGACAACGGCATCCTTCCGCACCATTCACGACGAGCTCCTTGCAGCAGGAAGCAGCACGAAAGCTGGGCTTCCGTGCAGCCAAAACCATGTCTGTGGCTCAGCAGCTGTATGAGGGTGTTGAGCTCGGCAAAGAAGGAACGGTCGGTTTGATCACTTATATGCGTACCGACTCCACTCGTCTATCCGTAACCGCGCAGGATGAAGCCAAGGAATTGATCTTATCCAAATACGGTGAGAAGTTCGTCCCTGAGACACCTCGTCAGTATTCCAAAAAAGCCGCCGGATCACAGGATGCGCATGAAGCTATCCGCCCTACCTCTGCACTTCGCGAGCCTGAGATGGTTAAAGAATACATGAGCCGTGACCAATTCCGGCTGTATAAGCTGATATGGGAGCGGTTTGTTTCCAGTCAGATGTCTTCTGCAGTTCTGGATACGCTCTCGGTAGATATTACCGCAGGTGCTGCCGTGTTCCGGGCCGTCGGTTCCAAAGTGTCTTTTGCGGGTTTTATGAAGGTATATGTCGAAGGCAATGATGACGGAACCACGGATGAGGAAAAGTATTTACCTCCGCTCAAAGCCGGCGATGACCTGGTTAAACATGAGATTGAGCCGAAGCAGCATTTCACACAGCCGCCTCCGCGATACACAGAGGCACGTCTGGTTAAAACGTTGGAAGAGCTGGGAATAGGGCGTCCAAGTACTTATGCCCCTACACTGGAAACGATCCAAAAGCGTGGTTATGTGGCGATTGAAGAGAAGAAGTTCATGCCGACAGAACTTGGAGAATTAATCATCGAGCAGATGGAACAGTTTTTCCCTGAGATTCTGGATGTAGAATTCACGGCGCATATGGAAGGCGATCTTGACCATGTTGAAGAAGGCGCGGAGGATTGGGTAAAAGTATTATCTGAATTCTACACTTCCTTTGAGAAGCGGCTGGTGTTTGCTGAGGAAGAAATGAAGGAAATTGAAATTGAAGATGAAGTGTCGGATGAGCTGTGTGAGAAATGCGGCAAACCGATGGTATATAAGCTTGGTCGGTTCGGTAAGTTTCTGGCTTGCTCCGGATTCCCGGATTGCCGGAACACCAAGCCGATTGTCAAGGATATTGGGGTAAGTTGTCCGAAGTGTCATGAAGGTAAAGTCGTAGAGCGCCGTAGTAAAAAAGGCCGTGTCTTCTATGGCTGCGATCAATACCCTGGCTGTGATTTTGTATCGTGGGACAGACCATCCATTAAACCATGCCCTGTCTGCGGCTCATGGATGATTGAGAAGCGTAATAAGCAGGGGACAAAGCTCCAGTGCACTTCTTGCGATCATACCGAGGTTGTACTTGAAGGCGAAGAACTGGCAGAATAAATGCTCTACAGGAGGAAAGGAAATTGACAGAATTAGCTAAGGTTACAGTAATAGGGGCCGGCCTCGCAGGGAGCGAAGCGGCCTGGCAGATAGCTTCCCGGGGGGTTCCGGTTAGATTATATGAGATGAGACCTGTTGTGAAGACTCCTGCGCATCATACCGATCAATTTGCAGAACTGGTATGCAGCAACTCGTTGCGTGCCAATGGACTGGGTAATGCAGTTGGGGTGCTTAAGGAAGAAATGCGGCGTCTGGATTCACTGGTGCTGGGTGCAGCCGACCGTCACGCAGTTCCTGCTGGCGGAGCACTTGCTGTTGACCGTGATGGATTCTCCGGTGAAATTACTGCCAAACTGCACAATCATCCCCTAGTAGAAGTCATAAATGAAGAACTTACGCATATACCGGAGGAAGGGATCGTTGTGGTTGCGACCGGCCCGTTGACTTCTCCGGCATTATCCGCCGAGATCAAAGGCCTGTTAGGTGAAGAGTACTTTTACTTCTATGATGCCGCCGCTCCGATCGTGGAAAAGGATACCATCGACATGAGCAAGGTATATCTGGCCTCCCGTTATGATAAAGGTGAGGCGGCTTATCTGAACTGTCCGATGACGGAAGAGGAATTTGACCGTTTTTATGATGCGCTAATTTCTGCAGAGACTGCAGCAATCAAAGATTTTGAGAAAGAGATTTATTTTGAAGGCTGTATGCCGATTGAAATCATGATGAAGCGCGGCAAACAGACCGCCTTGTTCGGACCCATGAAACCGGTGGGGCTCTTGAATCCTCATACAGGTAAACTTCCTTACGCGGTTGTACAGTTACGTCAGGATAACGCTGCCGGAACGCTTTATAATCTGGTTGGCTTCCAGACACATCTGAAGTGGGGCGAGCAGAAACGGGTATTCTCACTGATTCCGGGCCTGGAGAATGCCGAGTATGTCCGCTATGGAGTAATGCACCGTAATACATTTATTAATTCTCCGAAGCTCTTGCATCCTACCTATCAAATGAAGGGCCGGGAAAGACTTTTTTTTGCCGGTCAAATGACGGGGGTTGAAGGTTACGTAGAGTCCGCTGCATCGGGGCTGATTGCTGGCGTGAATGCTGCGAGGGCAGCGCTTGGGGATGAAGGCCTCATCTTCCCTCAGGAGACCGTGCTGGGCAGTATGCCTGCTTACATCACGTCTGCCGATCCGGAACATTTTCAGCCGATGAATGCCAATTTTGGTCTATTGCCCAAGCTTGCGCAAAGAATCCGCAGCAAAAAAGAAAAAAATGAGTTTCTTGCTCATCGTGCCCTGGATAGTCTCGCCGCGTACGCCGCTCATACGGGCCTTCCGCACAATGAACCGGAGAATGCGGATCAGACTTCTCAATAAAAGAAGATATGCAGCAAAACTCATAAAGCTTAGGGTTATGCTTTCGAAGCAAGTTTTGTACGTAGATGATTCCTGGCAGTAACGCTCACAAAACTTTTAGGAGGTTGCTTAAATTATGTTACCTAGCTTTCATGCAACTACAATTTGTGCGGTGAGACATAATGGCCATGCGGCAATAGCAGGAGATGGCCAGGTTACATTTGGCGAGAGTGTTATTATGAAAACAACGGCCAGAAAGGTACGTCGTTTATATAGGGGGCAGGTTATCGCCGGCTTTGCGGGATCCGTGGCGGATGCGATTACGTTGTTCGAGAAGTTCGAGGGCAAGCTGGAGGAGCATCATGGAAACTTACAGCGTGCGGCAGTAGAACTGGCCAAGGATTGGCGCCAGGACCGCATTTTGCGGAAGCTGGAAGCGCTGATGATTGTGATGGATAAAGAAGGTATGCTGCTGATTTCCGGAAATGGAGAAATTATTGAGCCGGATGATGATGTGCTTGCCATCGGTTCAGGAGGTAATTTCGCGCTCGCTTCAGGACGTGCTTTGAAACGTCATGCCTCCAATCTAAGCGCTGCAGAAATAGCCAAAGAAGCGCTGACGATTGCATCCGAGATATGTGTGTATACCAATTCAAATATTATTGTCGAAGAACTGTAGGCACGGTGCCACAGAAAAGGGAGGAAGTCACAATGGTGAATCAATCGCTTACACCCCGGCAAATCGTAGCAGAACTAGATAAATATATTGTAGGCCAGAAGCAGGCTAAGAAATCAGTGGCTGTTGCGCTCCGCAACCGTTATCGCCGCTCGCTGCTGTCTGAAGACCTGCGGGATGAGGTTGTCCCGAAGAATATTCTGATGATCGGACCTACTGGTGTCGGCAAGACTGAGATTGCACGGCGTCTGGCCAAGCTGGTCAATGCCCCGTTTATTAAAGTGGAGGCCACCAAGTTTACAGAGGTTGGTTACGTTGGGCGTGACGTAGAGTCAATGGTCCGTGATTTGGTGGAAACCTCTATTCGTATGGTGAAACTGGAGCGGACCGAGAAAGTAAAGGACCGAGCTGAAGAAATGGCCAATGACCGGATTGTGTCTATTCTGGTGCCTGGGGGATCCAAAAATAAATCACAACGGAATCCGTTTGAGATGATTTTTGGCGGTAACAACAGCGGAAGCGATGATACCAAAGAAGAAGCGGAGGATGGCAGTCTTAGTGAGCGCCGCCGTGGAGTCAAGTTCAAATTGCTTGCAGGACAGCTGGAGGACGACATCATCGAGGTGGATGTTGAGGATACGGCACCTAATATGCTCGACATGTTCGCTGGACAAGGTAATGATCAGATGGGTATGAACATGCAGGAAATGTTCGGCAGTCTTTTACCTAAGCGGACCAAGAAGCGTAAACTTCCGATCAGAGAAGCACGGAAAGTCCTGATCCAGGATGAAGCCGCAAAGCTGATCGATATGGATGATGTCATTCAGGAATCGGTATCACGTGCCGAACAGTCTGGGATTATATTTATCGACGAGATCGACAAAGTAGCCAGTCAAGGCAAAGGCTCGGGACCTGATGTATCCAGAGAAGGGGTACAGCGTGATATCTTGCCTATCGTTGAAGGTTCTACAGTAATGACCAAGTATGGTCCAGTTAAGACTGACTATGTATTGTTTATGGCTGCTGGAGCTTTTCATGTTGCCAAACCTTCGGACCTTATACCTGAGTTGCAGGGCCGGTTTCCAATCCGTGTGGAACTGAGCAGTCTGACACTTGAGGATTTTGTCTCTATTCTGACTGAACCGGAGAACGCTCTAACGAAACAATATGTCAATCTGCTGAGAACGGAAAATATCGAAGTTCAGTTTCAGCAAGAAGCGATTTATGAGATCGCTAGGATTGCAGCCTCAGTAAACCAGAATATGGAGAATATAGGTGCGCGTAGACTGCATACTATTTTAGAGAAACTGCTGGAAGACCTATCTTTTGAAGCTCCTGAGCTTACTTTGGATACAATGGTCATTACTCCAGAGTATGTTCGTGAAAAATTGGTAGGAATCGCACAGGATCGCGACTTAAGCCAATATATCCTGTAGTACATTGAGACTTGGGACAATTCAAATTTAGGTATTTGGAATTAGCTATATACAAAATACCCCCTTAATCGGGGGTATTTATGTAATTATATGTTAAAAACAGTCATATCATGGCATTGAAAAGTAAAAAAATAGAAAAAACATGCTGTAAGCCCTCTCTTTTCAGAAAAGATAGGGCTTATTTCTTATTGTAATAATATACAAATTCTAAGAGAATCAATGTATATGAGATTGACATTATTTTTGTCCATCGACAACTTTCGACCTATATTCGGCAAGTGTGGAAGAATTTTAGCTTTTTTTGTCGAATCAAGCAGGAATTCGTAAGGCGTTTGTGGAATTCTTTTCATCACAAAGGTTTTGGAAGGGGGATTTCCATTGGGTTTATTGAACAGTGTCAGTTTTCAAAGATTGCAGGGAGGCCTAGATGCCGCCACCAAACGACAAAGTGTTCTGGCTAATAATGTAGCCAACGTTGACACTCCTAATTTTAAACGCTCTGATGTCAATTTTGAGAGCTTTTTACAGCAACAGGAGAGTGGACTTCAGTCAACACTTAATGCGAAGGTGACAGATTCCCGGCACTTCCAATTCGGAACAGGTACTATAGTACCAGCAGCAGTAGTCAGTACAGATGAAACTACATCAATGAACAATAACGACAATAATGTGGATATGGATCGTGAGCAGGCGCTAAGCGCTGAGAATCAGCTCAGATACAATGCATATGTAGAGCAGTTGAACAGCCAGATTACAATGATGCGTACAGTGGTTGAAGGGAGATAATGAGAAATGAACTTTGGTAGCAGCTTTGGAATCAGCGCTTCAGCATTAACCGCCCAGCGCTTAAGAATGGATGTGATTTCCTCTAACATTGCAAATGCAGAGACAACAAGAGCCTCTGTGGTTGATGGAAAAGCCGTTCCTTACCGGCGAAAGATGGTTGTACTTGAAACAGCCCAGAATGACAGCTTCTCCAATATCCTGCATTCGAAAATGAATAGTGGTGGAAGCCAAGGGGTTAAGGTACAGTCCATCATTGAAGATTCATCACCACTGAAGCCGGTGTACAATCCGAGTCATCCGGATGCGGATGCCGATGGGTATGTGTACATGCCAAACGTGGATATCACCAAAGAAATGGTGGATATGCTGTCTACGACTCGATCCTACGAAGCTAATCTCACGATGCTGAATGCATCCAAATCCATGGTAAGCAAAGCGCTCGAAATCGGGCGGTAAAATAAAATATAAAACACATCAGGAGGGAAACAGTTGATACAAAATTTAAGTATCGGGGCGCAGGCAATCAAGCCGTTAGCTATGAAAACCCCAGCTGCTGAGTCAACAACCGTTGAAGGTTCAGGCCAGAGCTTTAGTTCTTATTTGCAGAATGCTTTGGATCAGGTAGCGGGTCAAGAACAGCAGGCAAAAGATATGAATAACAAATTCGTCCTGGGTGAAGTCAATGTTGATCAAGCAATGATTTCTTCCCAACAGGCATTGCTGAGTTTGCAGTTGACTACACAAGTCCGGAACAAAGTGATTGAAGCCTATCAGGAAATTATGAGAACTCAAATCTAAATAATCCTAGCTTAGTTTCGGATGGGGTGACACTGTGAATGAAAGATTTGCCCAGTACCGGGAAAAAATTACCCAGTATTGGAACAGATTCAGCGGTAAACAGAAAATATTATTTTTTTCCACGCTGTTTATCATCATAATCATAATCGTAGTTTTATCGATGCAATTATCGAAGACGGAATACGAAGTGGCTTTTCAAGATTTAGATAGTACCGATTCAGCCGGAGTAATGAGTTACCTGGACACAGCTGGAGTTTCTTATCGCCTGAGTCCTGACGGTAAAAGCATCTCCGTCCCTAGTACAGATGCCGCCCGGGTCAAAGTGGACATTGGTTCGCAGGGGATTGTACAGGGGGGGTCAATCGGATACAAGGTTTTTGATGAATCATCGTCGATGATTGGTACAACGGACAGTGAGTTTAATGTGAAGTACAACAATGCTTTGAATGGTGAAGTAGAGCAGCTAATGAGAAGAATGCAGGGCATTAAAGATGCCAAGGTTCTGATCAATCTGCCCAAGGAAACTGTTTTTGCCTCACAGGAGGATCAAGAAAAGGCTTCTGCTTCCGTGGTGCTTAGTTTTGACCCTGGATTTCGACCATCCCAGGAAAATATCGATGGTTACTTCAACCTTGTGAAGACTGCTGTGCCAAACCTGCCGATTGACAACATTACGATTGCCAATAATGAAGTTGAATTAATGCCAACGGCCAAAGGCGGGCAAGCGGGAGTTTCTAGTCAGGTTGAAGAAAATTTCACTCTCAAAAAGAAATTTGAAGAGGAAGTTAAAAAGAATGTAAAGCAGTTCCTGAGTACACTCACGGGTCCGGATAAAGTTGATGTTCTAGTCTTCTCCCAATTGAATTTTGATAAGGAGAACAGACAGGAGAAACTGGTAACGCCGGTAGATACGGAGAATATGAAAGGGATTGAGATCAGCTCGCAGATTATCAGCAATTCCTATTCAGGTAAGGGAAACACTACCGGAGGGGTTGCAGGTACAGGCTCTCAAGATGTCGCGGGTTATCCAGCGGATACAGGTTCAGGAAATTCTTCTTCTGAGGAGTCTTCGGAGACGAGAAACTTTGAAGTGAACCATATCACTAAGGATATTATTGCAAGTCCATATTCTGTTAAAGATTTAACCATAAATGTTGCGGTTGAACCACCTGCAGGACAAACAACTTTGGATGCTACTACTTCGGCAGCCATTCAGAACATTTTGGTGAATATCGTTCGGGCATCTCTTGCTGATTCTGGTGTCACTTATACAGACGCAGACTTAGCTAAAAAAGTTTCGGTATATTCCCAACAATTCGGAAGTACGGATGCTAATGCAGCTGCAGGCGGACTTGCAACATGGATGATTTGGGCTATTGCCGCCGCTGCTTTACTGGTTGGTGCAGGAGGCGGGTTCCTTATCTACCGCAGCCGTAAGAAGAAGGCAGAAGAAGAAGTGGAAGAAGATATTCCGCTTCAGATTCCTACCGAATTCCCATCAATTAATATGGAGAGCGTGACGAACGAAAGTCAGGTTCGTAAGCAACTGGAAAGTCTGGCGAAGAAGAAACCGGATGAATTCGTAAATCTGCTGCGTACATGGCTAGCAGACGAACAGAGGTGAAATAATGGCAAAAGCCGCTCAGCAGGTGCTTAGCGGCCGTCAAAAGGCGGCTATCCTGCTAATCACACTTGGGCCCGAGGTATCGGCGCAAATATTTAAACATCTGAGGGACGAGGAGATCGAACAGCTGACTCTGGAAATCGCCAATGTCCGCAAGGTAGACAGTTCGGAAAAAGAGTCCATTATGGCTGAGTTTCATCAAATCTGTCTCGCTCAGGAATATATATCGCAAGGCGGTATCAATTACGCCAAAGAGATTTTGGAGAAAGCGCTTGGCTCGACTAAGGCGATGGAGGTTATCAACCGCCTGACGGCAACACTTCAGGTACGGCCGTTCGATTTTGCCCGTAAGGCTGATCCGAACCAAATCCTGAACTTTATCCAGAATGAAAATGTACAGACGATAGCGCTTGTGTTGTCTTATCTGCAATTTGAACAGGCGGCATCCATTCTGTCTTCGCTTCCACAGGAGAAGCAAGCTGAAGTGGCCAGAAGAATTGCAATTATGGACAGCACTTCTCCTGAGGTAGTCACACAAATTGAGCGGGTGCTGGAGCAAAAGCTGTCTGCTACAGTAACGCAGGACTACACTAATGCCGGCGGTATAGAATCGATCGTCCAGATCCTGAATGGTGTTGACCGCGGTACAGAGCGCACGATTCTGGATTCACTGGAGATTCAGGATCCAGAGCTTGCCGAAGAAATCAAGAAACGGATGTTCGTGTTCGAGGATATCGTCAATGTGGACAATCGTTCGATCCAGCGAATTATCCGCGACATCGAAAATGCGGATTTGCAGTTGGCTCTCAAGGTGGCCAGCGAGGAAGTACGGGATGTTATTTTCCGCAACATGTCCAAGCGTATGGCCGAAACCTTCCGCGAGGAAATGGAATATATGGGTCCGGTACGGCTGCGTGATGTTGAGGAAGCTCAGACCCGCATCGTAGGAACGATCCGCAGACTCGAAGAATCAGGTGAAATAATCATCGCCCGTGGTGGAGGAGATGACATCATTGTCTAGGCTGATCAAACATTCACAATATGTTCCGGTTGATGTACTGAAACGGCTGGAACAAGCCAGACAGCATGCAGGTCTGGATGAGGAGCCCACTGCCTCTGATGAAGCGACAGGTGAGGTGCATATTCAGGACTCTGCCAAGGAAGCGGCGGAACAGGCCCGTAAGCAAATGCTGAAGGATGCACAGGAGTTTGCTGAAGGACAGGTCAGAAACGCAGCGCAGGAAGCAGAGAATATTGTGGAATCGGCTCGGACAGAGGCTGAAGAATGGTGGCGGCAGCGCAGGGAGCAGGATGAGCATCTTGTAGAGGCTGTCAAATCCGAGGCTTATCAGCAGGGTTATCAGGAAGGGCTTGCGCAGGCTGAACAGGAAATGTCGCTTAAGCTGGCTGAAATCATGGAGGAAGCAAGACAAGTCCTTCAGGATGCCTACCGCGCCAAAGAAGTTATTATTCAAGAGGCTGAGCCCTTTTTGGTAGAACTCAGCTGTGATATAGCTGAGAAAATTGTGGACAAGCAACTGACTGTGGAGCCGCAATTTGCAATGGATCTGATCCGCAAGAATCTTGCCCGCAAGCGCGAGCAGGGGCTGATCTCCCTATGTGTGTCACCTGCGCAGTTCTCCTTTGTGAATGCAGCTAGGGAAGAACTGGCTATGGCGGTTGATTCGCAGGCGGAACTGCAAATACTCCCTGATTCAACCGTTAGGGATCATGGTTGTGTAATCCGCTCATCTTTTGGCAGTATTGATGCACGAATTGATACACAGCTTGCCGAAATCAAAAAAGAACTGATTCGAATAGCACTGGATACCGATGAGAACAGAAATGGGGAAGAGGATGCTTGACAGCGGACGGTATAAGGAGCAATTGCGGAATTTTGACCCTGTCAGAATCAACGGGAAAGTCACCCAGGTGATTGGACTAATGGTCGAGTCGGAAGGGCCGGATGCCAGCATAGGTGATGTATGCTACATCTACCCGGCCAAAGGCAATAAGCCGCTACAGGCTGAAGTTGTTGGCTTTCGCGATAACAAGGTGCTGCTGATGCCGCTCGGAGAGCTGCAAGCC
This sequence comes from Paenibacillus sp. P3E, assembly GCF_001909045.1. Classification (NCBI taxonomy): domain Bacteria; kingdom Bacillati; phylum Bacillota; class Bacilli; order Caryophanales; family Paenibacillaceae; genus Paenibacillus; species Paenibacillus sp. P3E. Next base: position 15,210 of record NZ_LVWH01000161.1, read on the forward strand.
ATCGGACCAGGCTGTGATGTGGTGGGAACTGGCAAACCGCTTAGTGTACAAGTGGGTTCTGAGTTGCTTGGCAAGGTGCTTGACGGTTTGGGACAGCCGCTTGATGGTTCACTTATACCGGCACGAATGCCACACAGCTCAACATTCAACATTCCATCGAATCCATTAAACCGCCCACGGGTTCATGAACCCATCAGTATCGGAGTTAGAGCGATCGACGGGTTGCTTACCATAGGTAAAGGCCAGCGGGTGGGTATCTTTGCGGGATCAGGGGTTGGCAAGAGCACACTAATGGGTATGATTGCACGCAATACGTCAGCTGACGTAAACGTGATTGCCTTGATCGGAGAACGGGGCAGAGAGGTGCTGGATTTCATTGAACGCGATCTTGGACCAGAGGGTCTCCAGCGCTCAGTCGTTGTTGTCGCTACCTCTGACCAGCCCGCACTTATCCGCATCAAGGGTGCCCTTATTGCCACAACGATTGCTGAATATTTTCGTGATCGCGGCTTGAATGTCATGCTGATGATGGATTCGGTCACACGATATGCCATGGCACAGCGGGAGGTTGGGCTGGCAGTTGGTGAACCTCCTGCGATGAGGGGCTATACCCCTTCAGTATTCGCAAGTTTGCCGAAGCTGCTAGAAAGAGCCGGAACAGGGCCTTCGGGATCGATCACTGCATTCTACACAGTTCTTGTAGACGGTGACGATATGAATGAGCCTATTGCAGACGCAGTTAGAGGGATTCTGGATGGTCATATTGTGTTGAACCGGAATATCGCCAATAAGGGTCACTTCCCAGCCATAGATGTACTCTCAAGCATCAGCCGAGTGATGAAGGATATCGCTCCAGAGGAGCAGATTGCTGCAGCCGAGAATGTAAAACGGCTTATGGCTGTGTATAAAGATTCAGAGGATTTAATTAACATCGGTGCCTATCAGAGAGGCTCCAATGCCCAAATCGACGAATCAATGCACTATATCGACAGCATTTGGAATTTCACCAAGCAGAAGGTGAATGAGAAGGTCACGCTAGCCGAAGTCCAAGAGTCTTTAATTTCTCAGTTCTCAAGGAGTTGATTGATAGTGAGATTCCATTATACTTTTCAAAAAGTTGTGGACTTGAAAGCAAATGAAAAAACACAGGCAGAGTGGTTGCTCTCAAGCGCACTCGGAGAACTGCAGGCCCAGGAGAAAAGTCTTGAAGACTTAATTCAGCAACGCCGTGAGCTAATGCAGTCACTTCAGCAAGCCGCTGAACAAAAAACGCCCTTGTCTAAGCTACGAGAAATGCAGGATTATGTGGATTACCTGGATCACTGCATAGCCCGGAAGCATTCAGATATCAGCCGTGCGCATGTTGAAGTACAGCATAAGCAGGACCACCTCAGCACGAAGGTTCTGGATGAAAAGGTGTGGCTGAAGGCCAAAGACAAAGCACAGACCGCTTTTCAGCAGAACATGACTTTACGGGAACAAAACGAACTGGATGAGATGGCTACCGTCCGCTTCGCGATGAAATCCCTCTAACCCAGGAGGTTTCTGCTAGTGGCTAAAAATGAAATGGAATTTGATAACGAAGGGTCAGCCAGTAAATTTGAACGGTTTTTATTTTTAATGATACCAATTATTTTTACACTTGTGCTGCTTGGAGTACTATTGACCCTGTTCAATATGGATATCCGCCAAAATGTGCTTTCGATTGCGAATAAGATTCCTTTTGTGGAGAAGTGGGTTCCTGATCCTAAGCCAACGACTGAAGATGGTGCAAAAACAGATCCGCAGAAGCAATTGAAAGAACAGGCAACGAGCTCGGCAACTACGATTAAGGAATTGAAAAGTCAGTTAGCGGCTCAGGCGGAGCAGCTCAAGAAGTCTAATGAAGACAAGACCGATCAAGTTGCCAAGACAGAAGCGCTGCAAAAACAGATTGACAGCATGAAAGACGAAGCTGCAGCTGCGGAAGCAAAAACAGGGGAATCAGAAGATCCCTATGTGAAACAGGTGACTGAGCTGGCGAAGCTGTATGCAGGCATGAAAGCCTCCAAAGCTGCTCCAATCATGGAGAATTTAACCACGGATGAAATGGTGCAAATCTTCAGTGTAATGAATAATGCGAGCAAAACGGCGATTTTAGAAAAAATGGATCCCAAAAAAGCAGCGGATGTATCCGTGAAGCTAAAGGAAACTACGAATTCAACCGATATGGCTATTGCAGCCCTTCAATCCAGACTGAAGCAGGACGCGGCTGCAACAACGACGGCCAAAACAACAGGCAACCTGGATAAAGAGAAACTAAGCCAGACCTTTACTACAATGCCTGCTGCAGATGCTGCTTCGCTGCTGGGGTCAATGTATACCATTAACCCTGATAAAGTGATCACAATTCTTAATACGGTAAGTGACAGTGTCCGATCCTCCATTCTTGGGGAGATGACTAAGAAAAATAGTGAACAGACCGCTAAGGTTGTTAACCGGCTGATGGGCGGCAAATAATCCACTTGAGAGGAGGTGAAAAAGAATGAGTTTAGTCGTTCAATCAATGAGTGGCGGTAACACTGCTGTGACTAACGGAACGCCATCTGCGGCAAACGCGGGAACAGCGGCCGCCGGTGGGACCACACCAGTTCTCCCTTTTGCTCAGACTCTTGTTCAGAGCATGGGTGGAGCACAGACCAAAGAAACGTCAATGCCCGCAGTTTTGGGGAATTTGGCTTCCTTGCTGCAAGGACTTATGAACGCTGTACAAGCAGCTGGTGAAAAAACAGGTACAGGTGCGGAAGATACTGCGAATAGTACCGGGCAGATACAAGCACTTGCAGAGGATGTAGAGAAGCTGGATGACACTATAAGCAGTGATCCTTCTTTGATAGCAGCGCTGCAAGGATGGTTGCTCCAGGTATCGGCTTTGTTGTCTGGTAGTACTCCTGCTAATGGAAAAGTCAATGCAGAAGCTGGGAACAGCTCTACAGCAGCATTATCCCCACTAGCACAGAACCCGGAGACTTTGCGGTTTGCTGTTCAAGATGAGCTTAACAGCCTTGTTAACCTTATACAGCAATCTGCTGCTGGGGGGGATGCGAAATTAGCCTCAGAGGGTATTGCAATGTTGAACAATTTCACAGCAATCCTTGCAGAAGCGCAGGTCCCAGATGTAAAAGGTAAGCCGGTTAAAACAGCAGTCAGCACAGAAACCTCGCCAGTGGTTTTGACACCATTGTCCGAAACGGAATCCAAAGCTGATCCAAAAGCGAAAGCTCCGGTTTTTACAGACCTTCGTACAATTCAGACAGCTACAGTAAAGACTGAAAATGCTACAACTGCTACCCCTGTTATAACGGCAACGGAAGATGCTGCTGCAGAACTCACTGCAACGCCACTAACCAAAGCAACTGGAACAACTGAAGCTTCTAAGAACGGGGCAATTGCAGAATCGATACCAGGCGCAAAGCCGGTTGAAGAACATAATGAAGTCGTCACTGCAGGACAGTTATCCTTGCGGGGTGGGATTACCGCACCACTTAAGGCAGAGACACCACCAGTTCCGGTCCACCAGTTCGCGCAAGAGATGACTTCGTTTATTACTGGTAAACTGGAAATTGTTAAAAAAGGCGGGGTGGCTGAGGCTTCGATTACGCTGTTTCCGGAGAATCTCGGACAAGTCGATGTAAAGATCACTATGCAAAACGGCCATTTAGTAGCCCAGTTCTTAACGCAGCATACGGGTGCCAAAGATATGCTGGAACAACAGATGAGCCAGTTGAGATCAGCTCTTCAGTCTCAAGGGCTTCAAGTTGAGAAGCTGGAGGTCACTCAGAATAACACACCTTTGCAGTCTCAGTATAATGGTAGTCAGCAGGGTCGTGGAACTGGTTCTGGTGGTCAACAGCAAGAGAAACGTTCCAAGGAACGTACAGAGGAAATTGGAGATGCGGTACTTGCAGCTGAGCTGAACAGTGAATGGAATGAATGGGTTGCAAACACCCAACAGGAAAACCGCTCACAGGGCGGAGGTTTCTCAGCCAAGGCATAACTTAAGACAAGCGAGGTGAAAAAAATGGCATCATCAACTAATCCTATATCAACAAAGGATCAATGGAATTATCAAGTCCCTGACAGCTCGAAAAAAACTACCGGTAATTCAACACTCGGCAAGGACCAGTTCCTGAAGATACTCATTACGCAGCTTCAGAACCAGGACCCTATGCAGCCGATGGAGGATAAGGAATTTATTGCCCAGATGGCCCAATTCTCGTCTGTAGAACAGCTAATGAATATTTCAACACAAATGACAGCGATGAATCAGTCTCTTGGTGCGGTATCTGGTCTGATTGGTAAGGATATCACCTGGACGGATGCAACAACGGAGCAGCCCAAATCAGGGAATGTAGAGTCTATAGTAGTCAGCAGTGGTGTACAGTACGCTGTTGTAGGCAAAGACAGAGTTGCATTATCCGACGTCACGCAAATTAAGAATCCTGTAACGCCAGTGGAGAATGCGGCTGACAATACCGGTTCTGCAGATGGCGGGGCGACATCATGAGCGACAGACTTACAATAGGCCAGCTGTATCCAGCCAGTGTGCACCCGACAACACTTCAGCGGTCAGCAAACGCTAAGAACACTGTGAATTCAGAGGTTTCATTTGAAAGTGTGCTGCAGAAGAATATGCTGAAGTTCAGCAATCATGCAGCCAAACGATTGGAACAAAGAGGAATAGAGCTTGGCAGCCGCCAATTGGATCAAATCTCTTCCGCAGTCGATAAGGCAGCCGCCAAAGGCAGCAAAGAATCACTTATATTAATGAAAGACATGGCGTTAATAGTCAGTGTAGCGAACCGAACAGTAGTGACTGCTATGGATGGAAGTTCCATGAAGGACAATGTATTCACACAAATAGATAGTGCAGTTATCATTTCTTGACCGGCCGGTCCTTACTGGAGAGCCGGAATGACCGCCGACCGACTGACGCGGCCATAGCTCAAAACAAGTTTCCATACAAATACGGAGTCTAAGAACTCCATTATCCGGGAGGAATTCAATAATGTTAAGATCAATGTACTCAGGTGTTTCAGGTATGCGCGGTTTTCAGACAAAGCTTGACGTTATCGGCAATAACATTGCAAATGTAAATACCATTGGCTTCAAATCAGGCCGCGTAATGTTCAAAGACATCATGAGCCAGACAGTATCCGGGGTAACAGCACCTGTTGATGGAGGTCAGGGTGGTGTGAATGCCAAGCAGATCGGGCTTGGAGTTAGTATTGGTTCTGTTGATACCATGCACTTAGCTGGAAGTGCCATGACTACCAATAATCCGACAGATCTGCGAATTGATGGTGACGGTTTTTTCCTTGTTAAGCTCGCCGATGAGCAGGAAACACCGTTCCTTACTCGCGCTGGAGACTTTCATGTGGACGCCAGCCGCAACCTTCTTACCTCGGACGGTTTGCATGTGCTTGATTCTGGTGGTGCACCGATTCAATTGAATGCTGAGACTACCGCATTCACCATCTCTAATGATGGTACGGTATTACAGACATTGGGAGATGGAACGATAGATTCAGATTTGAAAGTTGGTGTAGCAAAGGTAAGTAATCCGCAAGGTCTTGAGAAAATTGGTGGTAATCTTTATCGGATGACGCTGAATGCAAATGCCGATGGTGTGCTTACTCCAACAACAGCTAACAATGCTGCAGATGGAACGGGAGCCATTGTATCCGGCCAACTGGAAATGTCCAACGTGGATCTAACCAGTGAGTTTACAGAAATGATTGTTTCCCAGCGCGGGTTCCAGGCCAACTCCCGCATTATCACGACCTCCGACGAAGTGTTGCAGGAAGTCGTGAACCTCAAGCGTTAATTTGAAAGGCCATAATCAAAAACTTGCTGTACAATAGTAACGTTTCGCCTTCTGGTGCAAAGGTTATTGCGAAGTCGTGGGGGAGGAACTCCTCCCCCTATTTTTTGTTAGGAGGCCTGTTATGATTTCGGTAACCAGATTGAATGGAACACCCATGTTTTTAAATGCTTTATTGGTAGAAATGGTAGAAGAAAGTCCGGATACGTATATTACGCTCGTAACTGGAAAAAGGCTGATCGTGCTGGAAAAGGCCGATGAAGTCATCCGTAAGATCCGTGAGTATAACAGGGACATTGGCACATATGCTGCCACCATTAAAGTCCAGTCAATGGAGGAGCTTTCATGAAAAAGATGCTGCCGTGGCTCATTACAATTCTATTAGCAATAACTCTTATCGTAGTAGCTGCATTTTTACTTATGGATAAGATCTTTCCGAGTGATTCGAACGACGTGAATACGGCAGTTCAGAAGGTTGAGACCAAAAAACTCAGCGCTGATGAGATCGTCGAATTGACTGCACAAATCACCGACATCAAAACTAATCTTGCCGATCCCGATTATATCCTTTCAGTAGACATCGCGTTCCAACTGGATTCAGCGAAGTCCAAGGAAGAATTCGAAAAGATAAAAGCTATAAAAATTACGCCGCTAATTATCAAGGCGATTGCCGATACCAAGCCTGAGGAACTAAATGGGGCAAGCGGCAAAGATCAATTCAGCAGCAAGCTGGTGAATATAATAAATAAGAATTTGACCGAAGGCACTATAACCCAGATCGAATTCACTAAATTCATTTTGGCTTCCATGTAGCTGCTGAAGGATTATTCTTTGATAGGGGGGTGATTGAATTGGTTGATGTACTATCACAAAACGAAATTGATGCTCTGCTTGCCGCTCTTTCATCCGGTGAAATGGATGCTGACGAACTTAAAAAAGAAGAAACCCAGAAAAAAATCCGCTCTTATGATTTCAAACGGGCTGTACGTTTTTCAAAAGACCATATCCGAAGCTTAACCCGGATACACGATAACTTTGCCCGCTATCTTACGACCTACTTTTCGGCCCAATTGCGCACCTTCGTACAGATCAATGTCGTTCAAGTAGAGCAGCTCCCTTATGATGAGTTTATCCGCTCCATTCCGAAGATGACGATCTTAAATATTTTTGAAGCTGAACCGCTTGAAGGCCGGATGGTAATGGAAGTGCATCCGAATATAGCCTTTGCCATGCTGGATAGACTGCTAGGCGGCTTTGGTACGGCACCTTCCAAGATCAATGCTTTGACTGAAATTGAAACCACTATAATGGAGAGGATATTCAGCAGATGCTTTGAAAGTCTGCAGGAAGCCTGGAAGACAGTGCTTGATATCAATCCCCGCATGGAGGCTTTGGAGACAAATCCTCAATTCATGCAAATCGTATCGCCCAATGAGACCATTGCACTTATTTCCTTAAGTACCAAAATTGGCGATACAACAGGGATGATTAACCTGTGTATACCTCACGTTGTTCTTGAACCTATCATGTCCAGGCTGTCGGTACACCAATGGTTTGTTTCTGAAAAAAAGGCGCGTGATGAAGTTGAGCTTGAGGCAATACGGGCGAGAGTTCATAGAGCGCAGCTGCCGATTGTGGCAGAGTTGGGTGAATCGAGTCTATCCATTGCTGAATTTCTCGGGCTCAGCGTCGGCGACGTGATTTCTCTCAACAGGACTGTGGATTCAGGACTGTCAATCAAGGTGGGGGACAAGCTGAAATTCATCGGAAGTCCTGGGATGATTAAAGAGCGTGTAGCTGTGCAAATAGACGAGATAGTCAGCGAAGGAGTTGAAGATTTTGACGAGTAAAGATTATTTGTCCCAAGAAGAAATAGATGCTCTGCTCAGACAGTCTGCAGAAGGATCGCTAGCTCCCTCGACGAAGACGGTGGATGATTACTTGACACCCTTTGAACAGGACGCACTGGGAGAGATCGGGAATATCACATTCGGGAGTGCAGCTACAGCGCTGTCCACCCTTCTGGGTAAGAAGGTAGATATCACCACTCCTGAAGTATCCATTATCACCCGCGGAGAGTTCGAAGAGGCTTTTCCAAAACCTCATGTTGCGGTACATGTACAATATGTAGATGGTTTTCAGGGCATCAATTCATTGGTCATTAAAATCAGGGATGCACAGGTTATTGCTGATCTGATGCTTGGTGGTGAAGGGGATCCAAAGGATGAAGAGCTGAATGAAATTCACATCAGTGCTGTTCAGGAAGCGATGAACCAAATGATGGGTTCTTCGGCAACATCCATGTCTACTATCTTCAATCGCTTCGTGAATATTTCCCCTCCGGGAATCGACATTTTGAATATGTCCAGCGGAGAAGGCGTAGGCAGTCTTCCGGATGATGAGACACTTATACAGATTTCATTCCGGCTCAAGATTGGGGATTTGATTGATTCCACCATTATGCAGCTGCTCCCGGTGCAATTCGCCAAAGATATGGTGACTATGCTTCTGGGAGATGTGTCGCAATCGGATCAGGAGACGGCAGCAGCAGCGGTAGAAGCGCCGCCTAAGCCAGCAGCAGCTCCGGAACCTCCGGTAGCGCCTCCGGTGCAGCAAACCCCTCCAGTACAGCCTGGAGCAGTTCCACCGCCATATCCACCTCAGGGTATGCCGCCGTATCCGGGAATGCCGGAGGGAGGTTATTATTATCCTCCAGCAGGAATGCCAGCTTATGGAATGCCGCCTTATGGAATGCCACCTCAAGGTATGCCATACCAACAGGCTCCGCCCCAGCAGCCCGCTCCTAACCGCAATGTAAATGTACAACCGGTGCAGTTTGCCAACTTAAGCAACGGCGCCTTTGGTAATATTGATGAAAATAATTTAAATTTATTGATGGACATACCACTGAGAGTAACCGTAGAATTAGGAAGGACCCAGAAGCAGATCAAAGATATTCTGGAAATGTCGCAAGGCTCAATCATTGAGTTGGACAAACTTGCCGGTGAACCTGTAGACATCCTGGTTAACAACAAGCTTATTGCCAAAGGGGAAGTCGTAGTTATCGACGAAAACTTCGGAGTTCGCGTTACGGATATCGTCAGCCAGTGGGACCGAATTCAAAAATTACAATAAAGCATACTTAGGGAGGATTTTGTAAAAATGGCTAACCGAATTCTAATCGTGGACGATGCAGCATTTATGAGAATGATGATCCGTGACATTTTGTCGAAAAACGGATTTGAGGTTGTGGGTGAAGCCCAGGACGGGTCGCAGGCTATTGAGAAATTCAAGGAACTGCGTCCTGATTTGATCACGATGGATATCACCATGCCTGAAATGGACGGAATTGCCGCCCTTAAAGAAATCAAAAAAGTAGATGCCAACGCCAAAGTCATCATGTGTTCTGCCATGGGTCAGCAGGCTATGGTTATTGATGCAATTCAAGCGGGTGCCAAGGACTTTATTGTGAAGCCTTTCCAGGCAGACCGTGTTATTGAAGCGATTAATAAAACACTGGGTGTGTAATAAGAAATCATGCCAGTCACTGTAGAGCCGCATCTGGGAACGGGTAACAATCTGCTGAATCTTTTAAATGTTATTTTTGTCCTTGCGGTAATTGTTGTGCTCATAGTGCTGCTTATCCGTTTTCTGGGACGCCGTAATCAGACTCTGATGAGTGGGCGTTCCATCCGTACACTAGGCGCTTTGGGTCTTGGACCTAACAAGTCCATACAAATTATTGAGCTCGGAGGCAGCCTCTATCTGATCGGGGTCGGTGAGAATATATCCATGATGGATAAAATCACCGACCCGGCTGAGGTAGCGTTGATCATTTCGGCATTTGAGGATCAAACTTCAGGACAGAATAACTTTCTTGCGCCGCTCGTCGCCAAGATAAGAGCCAAATTCCGTGGAGAAGTACCATCACAGGAAATTGAACTTAGTGAAACATCCTCTTTTTACGAGACACTGCAATCCAAACTTGCGCTGGCACCTGAACGTAAGGAGAAAATGGAAGAGCTGCTTCGTGATGATGTACTCAAGGATGAGTCGAGGGATTTATGAAAAATAAACTGATTCTTTCATTTATACTGCTTGTTGCATTCAGTGCTCTGCTAATGCACCCCGTTCATGCTGATCCTATTCCTAACATTGATATTAAGGTTGGAGGCAGTAACGGTTCTAGCGGCGGTACCAGTTCCATCTCTATACTGCTTCTTGTAACAGTTCTGAGTGTGGCTCCGGCTTTTCTAGTGCTAATGACTAGTTTCACTCGGATTGTCATTGTTCTGGGCTTTGTCAGAACCTCGCTCGGTACTCAACAGATGCCTCCCAACCAGGTGCTTGTAGGATTGGCGTTGTTCTTAACGCTATTCATCATGTCACCGACTCTTGCAACGGTCAACGAGACGGCGCTGCAGCCGTACATGAAGGGGACAATTACCCAGACCGAGGCGCTTAACAAAGCAGCAGATCCAATGAAGGCGTTTATGTTCAAACAGACCAACACCAAAGATTTGTTGTTATTCATGAATTATACCGGCAACAATGCTTCGGTTAAGCCTGCGTCATACAGCGACATCCCATTGACGGTGATCGTGCCTGCCTTTGCCATCGGAGAGATGAAAAAAGCTTTTACTATGGGATTTATGATTTTTATACCTTTTCTAATTATAGATATTGTGGTAGCCAGCACCCTGATGGCTATGGGGATGATGATGCTGCCTCCGGTAATGATTTCATTACCATTCAAAATAATGCTCTTTGTACTGGTAGACGGGTGGTACTTAGTCGTTAAATCACTTCTGTTAAGTTTTAACACCTGAGATTCAAGAGGAGGCATAAGGGATGAATGCGGACTTTATTATCGGTCTAGCCGGCCAAGCCGTATATTTGGTGCTCGAAACCAGTGCTCCCATGCTGATTCTTGGTCTGGTGGTAGGACTGATTGTCAGTATTTTTCAAGCAACAACGCAAATTCAGGAGCAGACCTTGGCGTTTGTTCCCAAAATTGTTGCTGTGCTGCTTGCTCTGCTCTTGTTCGGACCGTGGATTATCACGAAACTGGTGGATTTCACCAGCCAAATTTTGGGCAATCTCAATATGTACATCGGTTAATTAGATGAATATGGAAACCTTGCTGCAAAGTATTCCCGTCTTTCTGTTGATTTTTTGTCGAATTTCCGCTTTTTTTGTTGTAGTACCGGTATTTTCTTCTCAAAGTGTGCCACCCACCTTCAAAATTGGGCTTTCTTTTTTTGTAGCCATGGTTGTCTTTAGCTCAGGTGGAACAGGAATTACCGTGCCGCAGGATCTCACTTATATTCTGTTAATTGCCCGGGAAGTTTTAATCGGACTATTGCTGGGTTTTATTGGGTATTTGATGTTTATGGCGATTCAAACCGCTGGTTCATTCATTGATATTCAGATTGGATTCGGGATTGCGAATGTAATTGATCCTATGACTGGAGCGTCCGCACCGATTATCGGTAACTTCAAGTATATGATTGCTCTGCTGATGTTCCTGAGTATGAATGGTCATCACTACCTGTTGGACGCGATCGTATACAGTTACAAATGGGTGCCGATAGATAATGATCTGTTCATTAAAATGATAGATGGAAGCCTTTCGGAGTTCTTTGTCCGTACATTTGCACAATCCTTTATTTTGGCTTTCCAGATGTCAGCACCTTTAGTGACGGCTTTATTTCTTACAGATGTGGGGCTTGCATTTCTGGCTAGGACCGCACCGCAATATAATGTATTCGTCATCGGGGTGCCTCTCAAAATTATTGTTGGCCTTGCGCTGCTTCTTATTCTGATGCCGGGTCTGGCTATGCTGTTCCAGAATCTCTTCGACATTATGTTTGAGTCCATGCACAATGTGCTGGGCCTGATAGGGAAGAGTCCTTAGGTGGCTGATAGGGGGAGAGCTATGCCGAAGACGAGACGTTATAAGCTTAATCTTCAGCATTTTGGGGGAGACAAGACGGAAAAAGCTACCCCGAAGAAACGGCAAGACGCCCGTAAAAAGGGTCAGGTGGCCAAAAGTGCCGAACTGTCTGGGGCAGTTGTGCTTTTATCTGCATTGTTAACTTTGTCTTTGTTTGGCGGCTTCATGAAAGAACGGTTCATCACACTGTATACAGATGTTTTTCAGAACCGGATGATGATGGAAGTGACTCCGGAAAATGTATCTGATATGTTCAATCACTATGGCATTCAAATCTTGATTTTATTGGCTCCTTTGCTGGGTATTACGTTTGTATTGGCTCTGGTGGCAAATTTGGCGCAGGTTGGTTTTATGGCAACGGGGGAAGGAATTACACCCAAATTCAGCAAAATCAATCCGATAAAAGGTTTCAAAAATATTTTCTCCATGCGTTCCTTTGTGGAGTTTTTGAAATCCATCTTCAAACTCATGCTGATTGCTTATCTGGTCTACAGTACACTTTGGGGACAAAAGGAGAGCTTTGCTGCATTGTCTCATGTCAATGCCGAAGGCGTGTATCGGTTCGCTGCCAAGCTCGTAATGAGCCTCGGCATCAAAATTGGAGCGGCTCTGTTAATCATGGCGGCTCTTGATTATATCTACCAGAAATATGAGCACGAAAAAAGTCTTAAGATGTCAAAGCAGGATATCAAGGATGAGTACAAAAAAATGGAAGGCGATCCCATCATCAAAGGCAAGATCAGGGAACGCCAGCGAAGAATGGCTATGCAGCGCATGATGCAAGAGGTACCCAAAGCGGATGTTATTATTACCAATCCTACGCACTTTGCAGTCGCTTTGAAATACGACGGTTCTAAAATGGAAGCTCCGCAGATTATTGCTAAAGGCCAGGATTATGTAGCGCTTCGAATCCGTGAGTTGGCCAAAGAGCATGGTGTTATGACTATGGAGAACAAACCGCTCGCGCGGGCGTTGTTTCAAAGAGCGGAGATTGGTGATGTAGTTCCTGCAGACCTATTCCAGGCGGTTGCAGAAGTACTCGCTTATGTATACAAGCTTAAAGGTAAAAGGAGATAAGTCGGGGGAGGTTCACGGACATTGAAAGCTAGAGATCTAACAGTTCTACTGGGTGTTATCGGTATTGTGCTTATGATGATTCTGCCCATCCCGGCTTGGCTTCTGGATGTTCTGCTAATTATCAATATATCAATTGCCTTAACCATCATCTTAGTAGCAATGAATACAAAGGATCCGCTGCAGTTCTCGATTTTCCCCTCGCTGCTGTTGATCACAACACTATTCCGGCTTGCGCTGAACATTTCTACGACCAAACTGATTCTTTCCAGTGGTCATGCAGGTGAGGTAGTAGCCACGTTCGGAAGTTGGATTGCCCGGGGACAAATTGCAATAGGTTTTGTTGTCTTTCTTATTCTGGTGGTAGTTCAGTTCATAGTTATCACTAAGGGTTCAGAACGGGTTGCTGAGGTGGGCGCCCGCTTTACACTCGATGCAATGCCCGGTAAACAGATGAGTATTGATGCTGATTTGAATGCGGGGATGATTAATGAACAGCAAGCCCGGGAGCGCAGACGTAATGTTGAACGTGAAGCGGACTTCTTCGGGGCAATGGATGGTGCGAGTAAATTCGTCAAGGGTGATGCTATCGCCAGTATAATTATCCTGCTGATCAACCTGATCGGCGGGTTTATTATCGGAGTATCTATTCACGGACTTCCTTTTAAGGATGCACTGTCAACATACTCTGTACTTACGATCGGGGATGGTCTGGTCAGCCAGATTCCGGCACTGCTTATCTCTACTGCCTCGGGTCTGATTGTTACCCGCGCGGCATCTGAGGGCAATCTGGCAGAGGATTTGACGGGTCAGCTCCTGTCCTACCCTAAGCTTCTGTACATTGTTGCTGTAACCATTGCTTTTCTGGGATTCTTCACACCTATTACCGTGATGTCTACACTGCCGCTTGCTGGCTTAATGGGATATGCAGCTTATAGCATGAGCCAAAAAGCCAACCGTAAGCAAATTGCAGAAGAACAGCTGGTTGAAGAAAAACAGATAGAGGAAGTACGCAGTCCGGAAAGTGTAATCAACTTACTGACTGTAGATCCGATTGAATTTGAGTTTGGATACGGACTTATTCCTCTGGCAGATACAGGACAAGGCGGCGATTTGCTAGACCGGATTATCATGATCAGACGGCAATGTGCCTTAGAGATGGGTCTGGTAGTTCCTGTAATTCGCATTCGCGACAATATTCAACTAAAACCGAATGAATATGTTATAAAAATTAAAGGAAATAACGTTGGCGGTGGTGAATTATTACTTAATCACTATCTGGCTATGAGTCCTGGGTATGATGATGAGTCGATTCATGGCATCGAGACAGTGGAACCGTCATTTGGTTTGCCAGCGTTGTGGATTGACGAGTCTGTCAAGGAAAGGGCGGAATTATCGGGATATACGGTAGTGGATCCCCCTTCTGTAGTAGCTACTCATTTGACTGAACTTATCAAACGTTATGGGCACGAACTGCTTGGACGACAGGAGACCAAACAACTGGTGGACAATCTCCGCGAGAATTATCCAGTACTTGTGGATGAGTTGATTCCTTCTGTTTTGGCTATTGGGGATGTACAGAAGGTATTAGGCAAGCTGCTGCGTGAGAAAATATCCATCCGCGATTTGGTAACTATTTTTGAAACATTAGCTGATTATGGTACCTATACCAAAGATCCTGATATTCTGACAGAGTATGTCCGTCAATCGTTGTCCAGACAAATTACCCAACAATTCTCACAGGCTGGAGAGACGTTGCGGGTCATCACAGTCGGACCCAATCTGGAAAAGAAAATTTCGGAAAGTGTGCAGCAGACGGAACAGGGTAGCTATCTTGCGCTGGATCCAGTCTCGACACAGACAGTGTACCAGCGCCTCACTGAACAAATTAACCGTCTTCTTCAATCCGGACAGCAGCCTATCGTGCTCACTTCTCCAACGATACGGATGTATTTGCGTCAAGTGATTGAACGGACAATGCAGGACATTCCAGTATTGTCTTACAGTGAGCTGGAGCCTAATATTGAAATTCAGAGCGTTGGGGTGGTGAATCTATGAGAGTGAAGCGTTATGTGGTCGATACGATGCCTGACGCCATGCATTCCATCCGCACCGAGCTGGGAAGCGACGCCGTCATCCTAAGTACCAAAGAGGTCAAAGTTGGCGGTTTCATGGGAATGTTCAAAAAGAAAAAGATCGAGGTTGTCGCGGCTGTTGAGGACGCTCAAAAGCCGGGTGCATCTGGGAAAAAACCAGCAGCTCCCCAGAGCATTCCGCGTAGCGCAGTTCCCCAAGCATATCTGAAAGCCGCTGCAGCTTCTTCTGCAGTAGCAGCAGGTGGTGCAAATGAATCTGTGGCTTTGGCATCCTCCTCGGCGAACGAGGCAGCAGCGAAACGGGCATTTGCCGAGATCGCCGCTGCCTTGTCTGATGCATCAGAGAATAGAGGGGCTGTAGCAGTACTGCCTGCCGTTGAAGACGAAGAGGATGAAATCTTCATTGAACCTCAATCTGCTCTGCCTATTAACAATTATCCCAGCATGTCGTCTATAGATGAGGCAAGGGGTAAGGATACTGTTGCAGCAACATCAACTGGCTTGGAGGGTGAGGTGCTCAGGGAAATTCGCGATATGAAACAGTGGATGGAGCGGATCGCCCGGTATTCTTCAGGCGCTGTTGAGCTTCCAGAACAGTTGGAGCAACTGAGGGATCAACTGATTGAACAGGAGACAGATGTCGTTCTGGTAGATGAATGGATCAGTAATATTTTTGAGCAATGGAGTGAGGAAGGCCGTACTTGGCTTCCGCAACAGTTTGCTGAGATGCTTGAAACTCAGGTGGAAGGATTTTTGTCCGGACGCATTGCAAACGGAATTGCACCTGATACACGGATTGTCTACATCGCAGGACCTACGGGTGTAGGAAAAACAACTACGATTGCTAAGTTAGCTGCAGAGCAGCTTTTCAAGCAAGGGCGTAAGGTAGGTTTAATAACCTCCGATACGTATCGTATCTCGGCAGTTGAGCAGCTTCGTACTTATGCGGCTATATTAAATATGCCTCTAGAAGTTGTTCAGTCACCGGGTGATCTGCAGAGGGCGTTGTTCCGTTTGGAAGGCTGCGATCTGGTATTAATGGACACGGCAGGCCGCAATTACCGTAACGAAATGCTGGTTGCAGAACTTCAGAGCCTGCTGGCTAGGGAGCTTAAGAGTGAAACTTTTCTGGTGCTCAGTCTTACATCAAAAAGCCGCGATATGAAGAAAATTGCCGAGCATTTCGGCCGATATCAGCTGGATAAAGTCATCTTTACCAAGCTTGATGAGACTGGAACCTATGGCCCGCTTTTCAATGTTTTGAATGATTTTCCGCTTAAGCTTTCATATATTACCAACGGTCAGAATGTTCCTGATGATCTGCTGTTGGCTACCAAAGAGCAGATCAGCGGGATGATTTTGGGAACAGGAGGCGTATGATGGATCAGGCGCAATCCCTGAGACAGCTTGTGTCCAGCCAGGAGCCCAAACGATCATCCGGTGGAGGAACATCAGCCCGGATTATCACCGTCTGCAGTGGGAAGGGTGGTGTCGGAAAATCGAATTTCACCTTGAACTTTGCGCTTGCACTTCAAGCGATGGGCAAGAGAGTGTTATTGTTCGATGCCGATATTGGTATGGCCAATATAGATGTGCTTATGGGGGTGTCAGCCAGATATAATCTCTATCATTTACTGAAAAGAGAGGCGGACATCAGCCAGATCATTCAGAAAGGCCCCAGTGGGCTTCCTTTTATCGCAGGCGGTTCGGGAATGGATGAGCTTTTTTCGCTCTCCGAGGGTGACTTAAGCTATTTTACAGACCAGATTGCCGGGATTGCAGACTCGATGGATTTTATCCTGTTTGATACTGGAGCCGGACTCTCTAAAGAGACGATGAAATTCATCACTTCAGCAGACGACTGCCTAGTGGTGACTACACCTGAGCCAACTGCAATAACTGATGCTTATGCACTGATTAAGGTAGTGAATAACTCATATCCTGATGTTTCATTTAAGCTGATAGTTAATCAGGCAGGGGATGAGAAAGAGGCAACTGGAACCAGCGATAAAATTCGCATGGCAGCCAGCCGTTTTTTGCAGCTGGAGATTACTTTTCTCGGATTTATCAGCAGTGATACTCATGTGGTACAGGCAGTGAAGAAGCAAATTCCATTCTCAGTGGCTTTTCCGAACAGTGCGGCAGCCAAAGATGTACACCGGCTTGCGCTAAGCTATTTGGCCGCAGATTCGGCAGACACCACTAAAGTACAAGGCATCAAGGGATTTATCAGCAGGTGGTTGAAGCGAAAACATTAATTGTTCTGAATTTGAGGAACAGAGGTGGAAATGGTATGAAGCCATATCGAGTTTTGGTTGTTGATGATTCTGCGTTTATGCGCAAAATTATTTCCGATTTGATTGAAAATGATGCTAACTTTCAGGTTGCGGCTACGGCTGCTAACGGCCGTGAAGCCATTGACAAAGTAAATGAGCTTTCTCCGGATCTTGTAACCATGGATGTTGAAATGCCGGAGATGAATGGCCTGGAGGCGCTGAAAATAATCATGGCACAGCGTCCGTTGCCGGTAATTATGCTCTCTGGCATCAATGAAGAGGGGATGAAGGAAACCATTCTGGCTCTGGAATGGGGGGCATTTGACTTTATACGCAAACCGTCCATTTCGAACTCACAGGATATTATTTCTGTGGGAGTAGCGCTCAGGGAGCAAATGAATGAGGCTATGCTTGCCCGTAAGCAGCGGGAAGCCAGAGCTTCTGCATATAAGACGCCTGAGCTTCCGGCTGCAGATGTGCCTTCAGTACCTGAGCCGATGCAGAGTCCTGCCAAACGAATAATGGAGCCGATCAAGAAGTTTCCGGATCCTGCAAGTAAATTAGTGGAGAAACCAAAGGTAAAGCCGGAAATGAACCTTGCACCAGACAAGAACAAGGGCAAAAGTTCACCTGGAAGAACAGCTCCAGAGAGTGGTTCTCCGCAATTGGGGGCCAAATCGGCGGCTGCACTTTCTAAACCGGCATCTGATACAATGAAAAACCGTTCCAAGGAGGAAGCTAAACCGGCATTACCGGATTCAAAACCGGTACCTCAGACATCAACCGGTGCCAGGAATGACCCTCCTTCCGTTGCTGGGGACCGCAAGTCCTCGTATACAGGTTTGAGCAAGCTGGTTGCTGTTGGTTGTTCCACAGGAGGACCAAGAGCTTTAAAAGAATTCCTCGAACATATTCCTGCTGATTTCCCAGCACCGATTGTTATTGTGCAGCATATGCCGCCCAATTTCACCAAGTCGCTGGCACAAAGGCTCAATACGTTCAGCCCCCTTGAAGTTTCAGAAGCAGAACAGGGAATGATTCTGCGTAAGGGGGCGGCATATATTGCTCCTGGCGGTTATCATATGAGGGTTGTTCCGGCAGCAGGAGGCCAGTATTCGATTGATCTGACTTTGGGAGAAGCCCGAAATGGACATCGTCCTTCAGTGGATACACTCTTCGAATCCATACTCCCTTATACCTCACTGGAGCGGCACGCAGTGATTATGACAGGGATGGGAAGCGATGGTGCCAAAATGATGAAATCTCTTTATGATTCGGGTGTAACTTCCACCTTTGCTGAGAGCGAAGAAACCTGTGTGGTTTACGGTATGCCGCGTTCCGCTGTGGAGTTGCATTGTGTAAGACATATCCTGCCGTTGCAAGAAATTGCTCCAAGGCTGGTACAAGCCGTTAAATAACGGAAAAGTGAACTTGAAGGGGAGGTGCTCGTTAGTGGACATGAACCAGTATTTATCCATGTTTATTGATGAGTCAAATGATCATCTGCAGTCATTGAACGAAAGTATGATGGGGCTTGAAGCAAATCCTGAAGACCTGAGCATTGTGCAGGTCATTTTCCGCTCAGCACATACTTTAAAGGGTATGGCAGCTACAATGGGCTTTGAAGATTTGGCTTCACTTACACACCAAATGGAAAATGTTCTGGATTTAGTGCGCAATAACAAGCTGCGGATGCAGGATTTCATTTTTGACACGCTGTTCAAGAGTCTGGACGCCCTTGAATCCATGGTTGAGGATATTACGGGTGGTGGAGCAGGCAAAGCCGATGTATCGGCTATTGTCGCTTCATTGCAGGCAATTGTCCGCGGTGAGATCCCGACTGCTGCCGGTGCTGCGTCTGAAGCTACAGCAGCAGCGGCTCCAAAGGCTGCAGACGCTCCCGTATTCCTTGATGAGTTTCAATACTCGGTCCTGGAGCAGTCGCTCCAGGAAGGCCACAAGGTGCTGTACGTTGATGTTGCAATCCGTAAGGACTGCCAGCTCAAAGCAGTGCGGGCATATATGGTCTTTGATCTTCTCGAACGTTCGGGCGAGGTGGTCAAATCCTTCCCTTCGGTTCAGGATATAGAGCAGGAGAAATTCGAACATAGTTTCTCCCTCTATTACATAACCCAGAAGGAAGCAAGTGAAATTCAGGCGATGATCCTGAATCTGTCTGAGATCGAGAAGGTCACTGCGGTTGCACTTGATCAAGAATCACTACGTCAAATGGGTCAGGAAACGGTGGCAGCTACTTCAGAAGCACCTGCACCTGTCAAAGCATCAGAACCTGCTGTGGGCAACGGGAATGCATCTCCTGCAGCTGCTGCTCATGCCAAAGAAGAGAGCAAAGCCGCTCCAGCGAGAACTGGAGGCGCGCCTTCACGGACCATCCGTGTAGACATTGAACGCCTTGATGTATTGATGAATCTGTTCAGCGAACTCTTGATTGACCGTGTTCGGCTAGAACAGCTTGCTTCAGAAGTCCAGAACGGAGACCTGACAGAAACGGTCGAACACATGAGCAGGGTCAGCGGTGATCTTCAGAACATTGTTATGAAGTTGCGCATGGTTCCTGTTGATACCGTATTTAACCGTTTTCCGCGCATGGTTCGGGATCTGGCCAAATCATTGGATAAGAAAATTGATCTGGTGGTTACTGGTGCTGAGACTGAACTCGACCGCACGGTTATCGATGAGATCGGCGATCCACTAGTACACTTGCTGCGAAATGCTGTAGATCATGGTGTTGAAGGTATACAGGAACGTTTAGCTGCCGGTAAGTCCGATACAGGAACAGTTAACCTGCGGGCATTTCATAGTGGCAACCATGTATTTATCGAAATCGAAGATGACGGCGCTGGAATCAATCCGCAAAAGATTTTGCAGTCGGCGATAAAAAAAGGCATTCTTACCCAAGAACAAGCATCGAATTATTCCGATGATGAGGCAATACAACTTTTGTTCGCTCCGGGATTCAGTACCGCAGAGGTTATCTCCGATGTGTCGGGCCGCGGTGTGGGACTGGATGTCGTCAAATCAAAAATCACCTCATTGGGCGGGAATGTGGTGATTTACTCCACTCAAGGTAAAGGTACCAATTTCTCTGTTCAGCTCCCACTGACTTTGTCCATTATCGCAGCAATGCTTGTGCGTTTGGGTTCAGAGAAATATGCAATTCCGCTCTCGTCCATTGTAGAAACTGGCATTGTGAAGCAGTCCCAGATCAGGACAATTCACGGTAACAAAATGCTGGAATTCCGCAACAGCCACATTCCGCTGGTTTCGCTTAGCAAGATCTTCTCTATACCGGATTATGATGAAAGCACGGAAGAGGAGACTGAAATCGTGGTGATTCGCAAGGGAGAACGTCTGGTCGCCCTCGCAGTTCAAGATTTTATTGGGCAGAACGAAATTGTGATCAAGAATCTGGGCAAGTATTTGCCGGAGGTTCAAGGCATTTCAGGTGCTACTATTCTCGGTGACGGACAAGTTGCACTCATTATCGATCCGAACGCTTTTATTAAATAATTTAGGATAGAACAGGGAGGTTCATTCCATGGCTGAAGACATCAAGGTGATTGTGTTTAAACTCGGAACTGAAGAATATGGCATTGAAGTGGAAAAGGTGCAAACGATCGAGCGTATGATGCCGATTACCCGTGTACCCAAGACGTTTTCCTTCATCAAAGGGGTGATCAACTTACGTGGTGTAGTTATTCCGGTTATTGATCTGCGCGGCCGTTTTGGCATTGCGGAGGCGGAACATACGGATCAGACCCGTGTGATCATTGTAAACGTTAATGAAATGGAAGTTGGCTTTATTGTTGATTCTGCTAATGATGTCATTGACCTGAACCGGGATTCCATTGATACACCTCCAGACGTTGTGGGGGGCATCAAAGCTAAGTATCTAGACGGGGTGGCCAAAATCGGAGAAGACCGTTTGCTGATTATGCTTAACTTATCCGAAGTGCTGAACAAGAACGAAATCGTGCAATTGGAAAGTCTAGAGGGCTAACCTGTGGAGCTATTCAAAAACTTTAAGGATTTTAAAATGGATGTGCTCAAGGAAGTCGGGAATATTGGAGCTGGCAATGCAGCCACCGCGTTGTCGCAGCTTCTGGGCAAACCGATTGATATGGCTGTCCCTAAGGTGCAACTTCTGAATTTTGATGAAATTACTGACAAAGTCGGTGGTGCTGAAGAACTGGTATATGCCGTGTTCCTAAGAGTGGAAGGTGAAGCACCAGGTAATTTGTTCTTCATACTCACACCAGAGGCAGCTATTAATCTGCTTAGCCGAATTGCCGGCATTGAGCTAATGGAGGGTGACGAATTGGGAGAGATGGAACTATCCGCGCTGAACGAAATCGGCAATATTCTCGCGGGTTCCTATTTATCTTCTCTTGCAGATTTCACTTCGTTGTCTATGTACCCGACTGTACCTGCACTTGCTATGGACATGGCTGGCGCGATATTGAGCTATGGCCTGCTGCAATTTGGGCAAATGGGGGATGACGCTTTGCTGATTGATACGACTTTTCTTGAAGGGCAGAACGAAATTGAAGGGCAATTTTTCCTTATTCCCGATCCGGAATCTTTCCCGAAAATCTTCAAATCATTAGGAGTACCATTCGAGAATGATTGAAGAACAAAGCATCATCAAAGTAGGCATGGCGGATCTTAACGTAGGCAGTCAAGAAAGCCTTGTCCGTACAACTGGACTTGGCTCCTGCGTTGGAGTAACCTTGTTCGATCCTGGGAAAAAGCTTGCAGGGATGGCACACGTTATGTTGCCTTCATCTGAGATCGCCCGGGAAGGACAAATGAATATCGCCAAATTTGCGGATACCGCTTTGCCGGAGCTATTATCCCGCTTGCTTGCGCTTGGCGCCGTCCGGAGCCGTCTTGTAGCCAAAATGGCTGGCGGCTCACAGATGTTCGCTTTTGCCGGGGGGAGTGACACCATGAGGATCGGGCCTCGTAATGTGGAATCCTGCAAGATTGCTCTTCAAGCCTTGAATATTCCGCTGCTTGCGGAGGACACAGGTGGAAATTTTGGCCGAACGATAGAAATTGCCTGTAGCACCGGAATATTGTATATTCGCAGTGTTCAAAAAGGCACTAAGGAAATATAGCGATGAATGGTAAACTTCTATTAAGTCTGTTGTTTGGATTGCTTGGCTTTGGCTTTACCTTTCTAATTAACTATGGGCATAACTTACTGGGAACCAGCTTGATTCGAGGGATTTTTGGATTTATTGTCTGGTTTCTGCTTGCCTTTCTCTTAAGATGGGTATTGGGTTTTATTGTTAAGCAATCCGGTTCTCCGGAGAACGGCGAGACAGCTTCCATTGATGGGAGTGAGAACCTCGGTAGTAATTTCGATATCAGCACTCCGGGCGAAGATGAAGAACTAATCAATATGCTAAAACAGAAACCGGAACAACAAGGGAGTGGGGATGTGGAGGACTTTACACCGCTTCAACCTCCCAAACTGGTTTCTATGAAAGATCCTGAAGAATTGGCCAAGGCCGTTCGTCACCTGAAAGAAGAATAAGCGGGTTCTGCTTATGCCCGCTGACTAAACTTTGGGAAGGGTGAAAGCCGTTGAACGAGCATAAAGCTTCTCAATCGGAAACTGACGGGCTCTGGGAACAGTGGAAAGAACACGGGAATCCTGATGCCAAGAAGAAACTGATTGAGAGTTACCTCCATATTGTTGATTATGTGTCCAGCCGCTTGGCAGTGGGGTTACCCAAGAATGTCTCCAAAGATGATTTGGCCAGCAATGGTGTGATGGGCTTGATTGATGCTATAGAGAAATTCGACTACAAACGGGGGCTGCAGTTTCAGACCTATGCCTCCTGGCGGGTGCGTGGAGCGATTCTTGACTCTTTGCGCCAAAGTGATTGGGTTCCCAGATCGGTCAGGGAAAAAGCAAAGAAAATCGAGGACGCCTACCAACAGCTTGAACAGAAATACTTGAGATCTGTGAGTGACGAGGAAATGAGCCAATATCTGAACATTACAGAGCCGGAATTTCAAAATATGCTGCAGGACGTGGCAGTCATGTCACTATGCTCACTTGAAGATCCTATCCGTGAAGAAGAATCAGAGACCCGCATGTCAATATTGGTGGATGATAAGGCTAAGAATCCAGATCGAAAAGTAAATGAATTTTATTTACGTGATACCCTGACCAAAGGCATCGAGAAACTAACAGTGAAAGAACGGACAGTCGTGTCCCTTTTATATTATGAAGATTTGTCTTTGAGCGAGATCGCCGAGGTGATGTCACTGTCGCCTTCACGGATTTCGCAGCTTCATTCGAAAGCTATTTTGCGGCTGAGAGGAACACTTGAAAAAAACCGTGATCTTCTCATGCAAAACGACTAACCGGGCGACGGTGAGGGGGAGCAGAAATTGATCGGTCATTATGCTTTGAGCCAGTATATTAGTATTACCTTTTCGGAGGATAAGGGGATTGCTTACCTTCAGTTTTCTAAGAAGGATGAAAATTTCTCTTGTACGATTGAAGATCTGGAAAGCTTCCTGCACAGTCACAACATTCGCTACGGGATTCAGCGGGACATCGTTCAACGTATCAGCAGCAATCCAGAGGAATACTTTTTCAGCAGGGTGCCTATAGCAATAGGACAACCTTCTGTGAATGGTACAGACGGCCGAGTAGTACTCACTGTCGATCTGGAAGAGGACCGCAAACCGCTGGAGATGGCGGATGGGAAAGTAGATTACAAGGACCTGGTAAGGCTTCATAATGTTCTAAAAGGTCAGATTATCGCCAAAGTCATTCCGCCTCAGCCAGGAAAAACCGGCATGATGGTTACCGGTGAAGAACTGCCGTCCAAACCGGGCAAAGAAGCTCATTTCAAAGTAGGGAAGAATGTGCTTGTTGATCAGGAAGAGACGGCTATGTATGCGGCTATTGATGGTCTAGTGACTTTAACAGACAAGGGAAAGATCAATGTTTTCCCGGTATATGAAGTCAATGGTGATGTTGATTACAGCACGGGTAATATTGATTTTGTCGGAACGGTTGTGATTCGGGGCAACGTACTGACGGGCTTCACTGTTAAATCTGCAGGCGATATCCGTGTAGTTGGAGGAGTTGAAGGCGCAGAGTTGATCTCGGGCGGTTCAATCGAAATTACCGGAGGAATCATAGGCTATAACAAGGGTCTTGTGAGTGCAGGGAAAAATGTGAAGGTTTCCTTCATCCAGGATGGGAATGTAGTGGCAGGTGAGGATGTTATCGTGTCACAGAGCGTAATGCATTCTAATATCAGAGCTGGCAAGGATGTTTTATGCAATGGAACAAAGGGTTTGATTGTTGGTGGCGTAGTGCAGGCTGGTGAACGTGTAGTGGCACGGACCATCGGTAACACAATGTCGACAGCAACGGCTATAGAGGTAGGCGTAGTACCCGAACTGAGAAATGAGATTAACGAACTACGTCAAGAGCTGCGCCATCTCCTTGAGAATGAAGATAAGACTAACAAAGCGCTGTATCTGCTTAATCAACTTGCAAACAACGGCCAACTCTCTCCAGACAAGGTGGCGCTTCGCGTGAAACTGAACGCAACCAAGCAATCTCATATGCGTGATGAGAAGAAGATCAAAGAGCGCGTGCTCGAGATCGAAAAAATGCTTGAGGATACAGGCAGAGCCAGAGTAGAGGTTATTAAAACCATCTATGGAGGTTCTAAAATTGTGATTGGCAGGTATACCCGCTTCGTCAAGGACCCAACAGAAAGGGTTACCTTCATCTACAGTGATGGGGATATCTCTATGAGTCCTAATATTTAAAAATGAGGACGATACTTATCTGATTGGCGTTGCTTTGGAAAACCGGTTCTGTAACCACTTCAGTGAGGAGAGGGTATTTATGAGTCTGAAACCGGTGGAACTTCAAATTGCTTTGCCCCGGACAACTGAAGCAGGAAAGATTCAAAATGGGCTGCAGCATCGGCCTGCACTGGATCAGCAGCAGTTGGCAGGCCAGAATGTGAAACAAACGGAGCAACTCGCTCAGCGGAGCAGCGAAGTAGATGAGTCCGCTGAATCTGCTTTACGTGATGACCGAAGCGGACAACATCAATCTGGCAGTCATCCCCCCCCTCACAAACATCAGAAGCCGGAGACCAGTCATGATGCCGAACACCCTTATAAGGGGCATCGCATTGACCTCAGTCTATAATATTCTTGATTTGAACTTCTAAAGGAGATATGCACTTGCAACCATGGGTATACATCGTGCTGGTAGGCGCTGTCGCTATCGTTTATGCCCTGAGACTGCCAGTACGTGCTAAAGACGAGTCAGCAGACAGACAGAGTCTGAAAGAAACGGAAGCCGCGCTTGAATTGTATATGGCCGACATCGAGCGTGATCATGACAATATGCTGCAGCTGGTCGGCAGTATCAAACAACAGTCGCAAAACAACCGGGCTGCGCTGCAAGAGGAGATTGCCGGATTGAAGGAGCAAGTAGCTGAGTTGCAAAAAAACTCAATGTTGCTTGACGCCAGGCTGACAGCTGAGGAAAAAAGTCTATTACAGTTATCAGCGGCTTTTGGTAAAGGGAATGCGGCTGTTTCACCGGCCACCGGTCAGAGTATGCATACTGAGTCTGTAATTGATGCACCTGTTCCCAAACAGAAACCGGTCAGTTCAATCAAACAGCGTTATCCCAGGTTGTTTGAGCTGCATGAAGAAGGAAAATCTATTGACTCTATTGCCAAGACGGCAGGTCTTCAGCGTGGTGAAGTTCAGCTGATCTTGCAGCTTGCCAAACAGGAGGAGTCGGTATGATCAAGAATCGTTCGTTCATGTTGGGATTGGGTGCTGGCCTGATTATTGGTGCATTGCTGCTACAGTTAATGCTCTCCGGAGGAGCTGCACCCATGACCAAAGATGAGCTGGTCAAGGAAGCGGCTAAACTTAATTTAACCGTTAACGATCCTGCCGCAAAAGCATCAGTTGAAGACGGAACTGATCCTGCGCAGGGAACAGAGGGGACTGCCAAAGAAAATGATACTACAGCAGTTGCCGGATCTCCCAAGCCATCTGCTTCACCGAAAGCCTCTCCTGCAGTTTCACCTAAGGCTACAGTTAAGCCAACAGATGCTAACAAACCAGTGAAGCCTTCAGCTCCCGCCAAACCATCCTCCTCAGCTGCAGTTAAGCCAAAGGTAACTTCGTCGACGGTGAATACGCCTGCTACACCTGCTCCTGCGGTTGCTGGCACCATATCTGTTAAGATTCCTACGGGAATTACACTCTCCGAGACTGCTGACCTTTTGGCAGAGGCAGGTGTCATTGATGATAAAGCTGAGTTTTTGAAGAGTGCGAACAACCGTAAAGCTAATACTAAAATTCAATATGGCGGCTACAGCTTTATAAAAGGTGAGGGTATTAATTCTATCATTGACAAACTGATCACTGTAAAGTAGTTGTTTGCGGAGGAAATTTATTTGAAGCGTTGCATACGTTATTTTAATATGGTATAGTAATAAACGGTGTTAAAACACACGCCGGTTGATTTCGACAAGGGGTGCTTTCTTCTGAAGAAAGTCTTGTAGAAAGATGACACGCGGCGGAGGAGACACACAAAAAAACCAATACTAGGAGGTGTGTGGAGATGGCAGTAATTTCCATGAAGCAGCTTCTCGAAGCTGGGGTTCACTTCGGTCATCAGACTCGTCGTTGGAATCCAAAGATGGATCGTTATATCTTCACTGAAAGAAACGGAATTTACATTATTGACCTGCAAAAAACGGTTAAAAAGGTAGAGGAAGCTTACAACTTTGTAAAGAGCGTCGCTGGCGACAACGGCACAATCCTATTCGTAGGAACAAAGAAACAAGCACAAGATTCCGTAAAAGAAGAAGCTGAACGTTCGGGTATGTTCTTCATTAACCAACGTTGGCTGGGCGGTACCCTGACTAACTTCCAAACTATTCAGAAACGGATTGACCGTCTGAAGAAATTGGAACTTTGGGAAGAAGACGGTACCTTCGCAGTTCTGCCTAAGAAAGAAGTAATCCTTCTCCGCAAAGAGAAAGATCGTCTTGAAAAATTCCTGGGCGGTATCAAGAACATGAAAGGTCTGCCTAGTGCGCTGTTCATCATTGACCCGCGTAAAGAGCGCATCGCTGTTGCGGAAGCTCGTAAACTGGGTATCCCAATTGTAGCTATCGTTGATACTAACTGTGATCCGGATGAAATCGACTACGTGATCCCGGGCAATGACGACGCGATTCGCGCCGTGAAATTGCTTACTGGTAAAATGGCTGATGCAGTTGTGGAAGCTCACCAGGGCGAAGATACAACTACAGCTTAAGTAGTAGCCGGAACTTAACTAGAACTTAAATGAAAAGGGTGGTTGGCAGGTGGATAACCTCTCACTGCCCTTTTTTTAGGATAATAGACATGAAGCGTGTAACATAACGACAATCATCTGGAGGGAATTAACAATGGCAGTAGATGCAAAAGCAGTAAAAGAACTTCGCGAAAGAACAGGCGCGGGAATGTTGGATTGCAAAAAAGCGCTGGAAGAAGCTAACAACGATATTTCGAAGGCAGCAGATTTGCTTCGTGAAAAAGGTCTTTCAGCCGCTGCTAACAAAGCTGGACGTATTGCTACAGAAGGCGTTGTTGAGTCTTATATCCACGCTGGCGGACGTATCGGTGTGCTTGTCGAAATCAACTGTGAAACTGACTTCGTAGGTAAAACGGATTCCTTCAAAGAATTCGCTCGCGATATCGCTATGCAGATCGCTGCAGCAAATCCGCTGTATGTTCGTCGTGAAGAAGTACCAGCTGAAGCTGTGGAAAAAGAAAAGGAAATTCTGAAGGCTCAAGCCCTGAACGAAGGCAAGCCTGAGAAAATCGTCGAAAAAATGGTTGAAGGACGTATCAGCAAGTTCTATGAAGAATATTGCCTGCTTGAACAAACCTTCGTTAAAGATCATGAAAAGACAATCTCCCAACTTCTGAACGAAAAAATCAGCACTATCGGTGAAAATATCTCTATCCGTCGTTTTGTTCGTTACGAACTGGGCGAAGGCCTGGAAAAGAAAGTCGACAACTTTGTAGAAGAAGTTATGGCTCAAGTGAATCAATAATAGTAATCTGCATACAGAATTGAATAAAGGCAAGCATCAAAAGAGCGGAACACATACACGTAGTGTTCCGCCTTTTGTAAGAAAGTGAGGGTATACAATTGGAACAGCCGGTATTTAAGAGAGTAGTCCTTAAGGTTAGCGGTGAATCACTCGCAGGACAAAACGGATATGGCATTGATGCGGAGACGATTATTTCCATCGCGGAACAGGTCAAGGAAGTCGTTGAGCTAGGGGTTCAGGTTGCCATTGTGTGCGGTGGAGGCAATATCTGGCGTGGAATCGCGGGCAGCGCAAGTGGAATTGACCGGGCTACAGCTGATTATATGGGGATGCTCGCCACGGTTATGAACTCGCTTGCACTTCAGGATGCGTTGGAACAAATTGATGTGCCGACACGGGTGCAAACTTCAATTTCCATGCAGCAGATTGCTGAGCCCTATATTCGCCGCCGTGCTATTCGGCATTTAGAGAAGGGCCGTGTGGTTATTTTTGCAGCGGGTACGGGTAATCCGTTCTTCTCCACGGATACAACGGCAGCTCTAAGAGCAGCCGAAATTGAAGCGGAAGTCATTCTAATGGCGAAGAATAAAGTAGATGGTGTATATTCTGCTGACCCATTCAAAGATAGTACAGCCGAAAAATACGAGCAACTCACGTATATGGATGTGCTCAACAAAAATCTTGGTGTTATGGATTCCACCGCTTCCTCTCTGTGCATGGATAATAATATACCGCTCATTGTGTTTGCTATTACAGAGCAAGGCAATATCAAACGTGTCGTTCTCGGTGAGAAGATCGGAACGATTGTTAAAGGGAGTGTAGATTAATGCCACAATCGGTTAAGAAGAATGCCGAAGAGCGTATGGAAAAAGCGATTTTATCTCTGAAACGGGACTTGGCAACACTGCGGGCAGGACGTGCTTCTACATCACTCCTGGACCGTATTCAGGTAGAATATTACGGTGCGCCTACTCCAATCAACCAGTTGGCCAATATCAGTACTCCAGATTCACGGACCCTGCTGATCCAGCCTTGGGATAAAACCTCGATGTCGGACATCGAACGCGCGATTATGAAATCGGATATTGGGATTACTCCAGCCAATGACGGTACTATTATTCGCCTTTCTATTCCGCCGCTTACTGAAGAACGCCGCAGTGAACTTGTGAAGTTCACCAAGAAATTTGGTGAAGAGGCCAAGGTAGCCATCCGCAATATCCGTCGGGATGCCAATGATGACATCAAAAAGATGGAGAAAAACGGTATTTCGGAAGATGAGTCCCATGGGCACCAAGAAGACATTCAGAAGTCAACGGATAAGTTCATAGCCGAAGTTGATAAAGTGCTCTTGGCCAAAGAAAAAGAGATTATGGAAGTATAATGAAATTCAAGAGACTTCAGGCCCCTCCGTATATGGTGGGGTTTGTCTCTTTCTGATAAGAGCTTGGAGGAAACGGAAATGATCAAACGGATTCAAGCGTGGCTGAGCCGTAAAGACAGGCAGCAGGAGCCAATTGAGATTTCACCGGATAACATTCCCCGTCATGTGGCTGTCATTATGGATGGCAATGGCCGCTGGGCTAAACGTCGAGGATTACCGCGGATCGTTGGCCACCAGAACGGGATGAAGGCAGTCAAACGTACTACAATTGCTGCGAATGATCTGGGTGTGGAGTTCTTGACCATGTACGCTTTCTCTACCGAAAACTGGAAACGGCCGAAGGAAGAAGTGGATTTTTTAATGCGCTTGCCAGTCGAGTTTCTGGCTCTAGAGCTTGACGAACTTATTGAAAAAAATGTGCAAGTACGTGTGATGGGCGATACTGACGCACTGCCATCTCATACCCGTAAGGCTATGGAGGAAGCAGTCAACCGTACTAAGCACAATACAGGCCTTATTTTGAATTTTGCCTTAAATTATGGTTCGCGCAAAGAAATAGAAGATTGCATGCGGGGATTGGGACAGGACATTCAGGATGGAGTATTATCACCAGAAGATATTACATCTGAACTGATCGACAGCAGACTATTGAGTTCAGGAATGCCTGACCCTGACCTTCTTATCCGTACAAGCGGAGAGATGCGGCTAAGCAACTTTATGCTCTGGCAGGTTGCCTACAGTGAGTTCTGGTTTACAGATGCATACTGGCCGGAATTTGATAAGTCGCATTTGTTGCAGGCTGTAGCGGAGTATCAGCGACGTACACGCCGTTATGGTGGACTGAAGTAGCCTGATGGGAGATGGGAACCATTGAAGCAGCGATTGATTACCGGAATTATAGCCGGCGCGGTATTTTTAGGATTGTGCTTTTGGGGAGGCTGGCCGTACCAGCTGTTGCTGACAGCTATGGCTCTCATCGGTTTTTATGAATTTTTGAAAATGACAGGCACACAGACTTTCGGTGGTACCGCTATTGTAGGTTATCTGTCCGTAATGTGTTTTATGATCCCTTGGGATTTAATCGGTATCTCTGAATGGTTTTCTTGGGAGCAAGGGATTTGGCTATTAATGCTGGTGTTCCTCTTGCTTACAGTAATCAGCAAGAATAAGTTGGATATTAAAATAGCAGCTACATTGTTTACTGGAATTGTATACATAGGAATGGGTTTTTCCTATATGTCTATTGCACGTGGTGCGGGGGACGGGCATGGTTTGATCTGGACTTTCCTGCTGCTGTGCTGTATCTGGGGCAGTGATGCTGGTGCTTATTTTGTAGGCAGAAGCTTTGGCAAAAACAAGCTGTGGCCAGCTATAAGTCCCAACAAAACCGTGGAAGGAGCCCTTGGCGGGGTGTTGATCTCCATTCTGATTGCAATTGGTTTTGCTTTATTTGTTCCTGATCTCCTGACTATAGGACGTGCGCTTCTTATCGGAATTTCATGCGCGGTTCTGGGTCAGCTGGGTGATCTTGTACAATCTGCCTATAAACGGGTGTACGGTATTAAGGATTCAGGCTCGCTGCTGCCTGGTCATGGAGGTATTCTTGACCGCTGCGACAGCTGGATTATCGTATTTCCTTTCGTACATATCGTAATGCTTATGCCATACTACTAACGCCAGGGAGAAGGTTCTACTGTGAAAAGAATAAGTATTCTCGGCTCCACGGGTTCGATCGGGACACAGACGCTGGATGTAATCGCCATGCACCCGGATGCCTTTGAAGTGGAGGGCCTGGCCGCTGGAAGCAATACTGCCCTACTGTTAGAGCAGATTCAACGTTTCAAGCCACGCCGCGTTTCTGTGTCCTCCAAAGAGCTGGCTGAGGAGATCAGAACGAGTCTTCCTGAGGGCGTGGAGCTTTTTAGCGGGAATGAAGGACTGGTTGAGATCGCTGCAGGCGGAGATGCGGATACTTTGGTAACAGCGGTAATGGGTAGTGTCGGGTTACAGTCCACGCTTGCGGCAATTGATGCTGGAAGACATATTGGCTTAGCCAATAAGGAAACACTCGTTACAGCCGGACATCTGGTGACTGAGCGTGCCGTGAGAAAAGGCGTTCAAGTGCTCCCAGTCGACAGTGAGCATTCTGCTATATTCCAGTGTCTTAATGGTGAAAACCGTGAGGATATTGCCAATATTACGCTTACTGCCTCCGGCGGCTCATTTCGGGACTATTCCCGGGATCAGCTTAAGGAGGTTACGGTTGAAGATGCCCTGCGGCATCCGAACTGGAGCATGGGGTCCAAAATCACGATTGACTCGGCCACTATGGTGAATAAGGGCTTGGAAGTAATTGAAGCTCATTGGCTGTTCGGTTTGCCGTATGAACAAATCCAGGTAATACTGCATCCGGAAAGCATTATCCATTCTTACGTGGAGTTCCGGGACAGCAGTATAATAGCTCAGTTGGGTAACCCGGATATGCGCGTTCCTATCCAGTATGCGCTCACCTATCCGGACCGGTGGGCTTCACCGGCCAAACGATTGTCTCTGTCTCAAGTCGGTCAACTAACCTTCAGGGAAATGGATTATGTGCGTTTTCCAGCGCTGAAGCTTGCGATAGAATGCGGGAAGGCCGGAGGGACGAACACTACTGCCTTTAATGCCGCTAACGAAATCGCAGTTGCCCGCTTCCTGCGTCATGAGATTCCTTTCTTACGGATTGAAGAGATTATTGAAGAAGTACTGCAGCATCATGTAACGGTTGCATTCCCGGATCTGGAACAAATTGAGTATTGCGACTATACAACACGTGAACTTGCAAGTAAGTTGTAATCCCCTCTAAATAAGATATATCCGTGGATTTTTGCTTTACCCTGAAAAATAGGCTGGGGCTGTTGATTCTCTTGTGCAGGGTCTTGGAATAATGATAAATTAAGAGGACATACTTCGGTCTTACACCTAAAGGGGGAAAGTTACGCATGGAAATGGTAAGAGTCGTTTTTTTAACGGTGTTCATGTTTTTTGTACTGGTAACAGTGCATGAATGGGGACATTATTATTTTGCCAAACGCGCCGGTATTCTTGTGCGGGAATTTGCCATCGGTTTCGGCCCGAAACTGTTTTCTTATAAACGAAATGAAACCCAGTTCACACTTCGTTTGCTGCCCTTTGGGGGTTATGCTAGGATGGCCGGTGAAGATCCGGAGATTATTGAGATTGGTCCTGGACAAACTATTGCTGTTAGGCTGGGACAAGATAACAAGGTTAAGAACATATACCTGGATTCTCTCGACACGCGCAGAAATGTGATTCGCGGGGAAGCGCAGTACACGGATCTGGAGAACGAACTGAAGATCCGTCTGGACGTAGACGGGGAAGTAACCGTATATGATGTTCATCCGCAAGCAATGCTCATTAAAGGTACCCAGCAGACACAAATTGCACCTAAGGACCGCCAATTCGGCAGTAAAACCGTTGGTCAGCGTGCGATTGCTATTTTTGCCGGACCGGTGATGAATTTTATTCTCGCCTTTGTGCTGTTTGCTCTGCATCTGCAAATGGCGGGAATTCCCATCGAAAATCCTACGTATGTGAAAATCGGTGATGTTAGTGCCAACATGCCCGCAGAAGAGGCCGGACTGCAGAAAGGCGATATCGTCGTATCTGTAAACGGGGAGAAAATCGGCGGGGATTATCAAAAGATGATCTCGTTAACCTCCGCTTCCAAAGGCAAAGAGATGCAGTGGACATTACAGCGTGGTGAAGAAACCTATAATGTGGCTATGATTCCCCGCAGTATGGAGGGAGAAGAAGGCGGTAAAGTAGGTATTACTCCGGAGTTGCCTACTCGTCAGGCCGGGTTTGGGGAGACGTTCTCCAAATCAGGTATAGCGATGGTGGATACGACCAAGGCGATATTCATGGGCTTTAAACAATTAATCAATAATTTTAACATGGATGATATTTCAGGACCTGTTGGTACAGCAAAAATGACCGGCCAGATCGCACAGCAGGGGATTCAGTATTTAACCTATTGGGCGGCTATACTGAGCCTGTATCTGGGAATATTTAATCTGCTGCCGATTCCTGCGCTGGACGGAAGCCGGCTGGTCTTCCTTGGTGTGGAAGCATTGCGCGGCAAGCCGGTTGATCCTGGCCATGAGGGTATGGTCCATTTCGTCGGCTTTGCGATGCTGTTCCTGGTAATGATTGCTGTTACGTATAATGATATATTGCGTCTCATAAGCGGTTGATTTTCCTTGTTTCACCTAATTTTTATCATTACGTTTTTCACTTGGGTCTACACTTTTGGGGGTCCCCGCAAAGCACCTGAATCAGCTTTTATGAATATTCAACACTTTGTGGGGCTATTTTAGGAGGAGTTTCACTACATGGCCAAAGATAAGCAGTTCGTTACAGAGATTACGCCGCAGGGCGAGGATTTCTCACGCTGGTACATTGATGTTATTAAAAAGGCGGATTTGATGGACTACTCACCGGTCCGCGGTTGTATTGTGTTCAAACCGGATGGCTTTGAAATCTGGGAACATATCCAGGAAGAAATGAACCGGCGCTTCAAGGAAACAGGACATCGTAACGCTTATTTTCCGATGTTCATTCCAGAGAGCTTTTTCCAAAAGGAAAAGGACCACATCGAAGGTTTTAATCCTGAACTGCCTTGGGTCACGGAAGCGGGCGGCGATAAATTGGAAGAACGTCTGGCAATCCGGCCTACGTCGGAAACCATGATTGGGCATATGTATTCCAAATGGATTCAGTCTTACCGTGATCTCCCGGTTCTGATCAATCAATGGGCCAACGTGGTCCGTTGGGAGAAGCGTACACTTCCATTCATTCGCACGAGTGAATTCCTCTGGCAGGAAGGACATACCGCTCATGAGAATGAAGCTGAAGCTCGTGAAGAAACGATGCAGATGCTGGAGATCTATCGGGATTTTGTAGAAGGGTATCTGGCGATTCCGGTAATTACCGGACAAAAGACCCCATCGGAGCGTTTTGCCGGCGCGGTAGATACGTATTCCATTGAAGCCATGATGAAGGATGGACGAGCTGTACAGGCGGGAACTTCGCATTACCTGGGCACCAAATTTGCAGTTGCTTTTGAAATCCAGTACCTGAGCCGGGAGAATGTGCTTGAGCATGTACATACCACTTCATGGGGAACAAGCACACGTCTGATCGGTTCCATGATTATGGTTCACGGTGACGACCGGGGCCTCGCGTTGCCGCCGAAAGTTGCACCTACACAGGTTATTATGATACCGATCGGACCGCCTAAGACTCGTGACGCTGTCATCGGCCGAACAGACGAGCTGTTCAAGGAACTCAAAAACGCAGGTGTTCGCGTACGCGTGGATGACCGGGCGGATGTAACCCCAGGATGGAAGTTCAATGAGTATGAAATGCGCGGAGTGCCAATCCGTCTTGAGCTGGGGCCACGTGATATGGAGAACGGCGTCTGTGTGCTGGTCTCGCGTATCAGCGGAGAGAAGAAGGTCATCCAGCAAGCGAATCTGGTGGAAGAAATACAGGCGATGCTAGAGCAGGTGCATAACGAAATGTTCGAGCGCGCGCTGAAATTCCGTGAGGATCACTTCTATTCGGTGGATACACTCGATGAAATGAAGGCTTCCATGGAGGAGAAACGAGGCTTTGCACTGGCAGGCTGGTGCGGCTCCGAGGCGTGCGAATCCAAGGTGAAGGAAGAGACGGGTGCTACAAGCCGCAACATTCCTTTCAACCCTGCCGAGACGAAGCAAGTGTGCATTTGCTGCGGCAAACCAGCGGCGCATACGGTTGTTTTTGCCAAAGCCTATTAATTTGTTTCAGCATTGTTTATGATAAAGATTCTAGTACGTTAATCTAGCTTCTGGTGAGAGGAGTCGGCGGGCCGAAAGAACCCAAAGCTTTTTGACCCGGAAGCTTTTTAAAATCTGTCTCATTCTTATGATTTGCTGAAATCAGGCGTTTTTATTATTGCGTAAGTTAGGTGGGGGAAGCATGGAACTGAACATGGAGAGAAGAAAGCGGTTCGAGCTTTTGATGAAGCAAGGTGAAATTCCGCCCGCGATTATTGATCCTTACTTCTTGGATGGATACATTGAACGTGTGGAAATCAGCCGAGGCAATCATGACTGGCATATCGTTATTGTCAAAAAAAGTTTGGTTCCGGCCCAGACGTACCGGACCTTTGTACTGAGAATGCGTGAGAAGCTGCAGCATATTGCCAAAGTCAGCTTCTTGTTCCTATATGATGACAAAATCAGCAGAGCGGAGCTTGTGCAGGAATATTGGGGGCTTTTTCTGGAATGGGCGCAGCGTGAAATCCCTTCTGTCAATGGCTGGTTGACACGCTCCAGCCAGGAGCTGCAGGACGGTACACTTTTACTGAGCCTGAATGACTCCATGTCCCTGGAGCTGGCCCGCAAAAAAGGGATCGAAGGCGCGATTGTGAAATTTTACGATAAATTCTTCGGTCTCCCTCTGAAGGTTAAGCTCCAGATTGCCGAGAGTGAGAGCAAAGCGGATGCCTATGAGGAATTCCAGCAGAAACTGCAGCAAGAACAGCGTGAACTGGTGGAAATGATGATGATGGCCAGTGAACCTGATGAGCCTGTAGAGGAAGGGGATCCGAACGAGGTTATTAAACTCCAGGTCGGTTATGAGATTAAGGAGCAGGCTGTGCCCATTCTTGAGATTCAGGATGAGGAAAAGAAGATCACGATACAAGGGACTATTTTTGGTCTTGAGAGCAAGGAGCTTCGCAACGGAAATACGCTGTTCACTTTCTGTATTACAGATTTTACGGATTCTCTGCAAATCAAGATGTTTGCCAAGACCAAAGAAGACTTGAAGGTCATGGGACAACTGGCTAACGGCAAATGGGTCAGAGCACGCGGTAAAGTAGAATATGACCGGTTCATGCAAGTTCCCGAGCTGGTGATGATTCCTTCGGATCTGTCCGAAGTTCAGGCACCACCTGCCCGTAAAGATACAGCCCCCGTGAAGCGTGTTGAATTCCATCTGCATACGACAATGAGTACAATGGATGCGGTCGCACCGATCGATGCGTATGTTAAAACAGCCGCGAAATGGGGTCACCCCGCAATTGCCGTCACGGATCACGGTGTGGTTCAGAGCTTCCCTGATGCAGATCACGCGGCCCATAAGCACAAAATCAAAATGCTTTATGGCGTAGAAGCCAATGTTGTCAATGACTCGGTGAATATTGTAGAAAATCCGCAGCCCTTGGAGCTGAAGACAGCGACCTACGTTGTATTTGATATAGAGACCACGGGTTTATCAATTACACGCAACAATATTACCGAGCTTGCAGCGATCAAGATGTGCGAAGGCAAGGAGCTTGACCGGTATTCAACATTTGTGAACCCGCATGAAAAGATTCCTTATCATATCCAGCAACTGACCAATATTACGGATGAAATGGTGAAGGATGCACCGGACCTGGAGCCTGTGCTTCAGGAATTCGTGGATTTTGTAGGTGATAGCATCCTCGTAGCCCACAATGCAAGATTTGATATGGGATTCATTCAGGCATCACTAACGAAGCTGGGCAAACCGATATTATCAAACCCTTCGCTGGACACTCTGGAGCTGGCGCGTCTGTTGTTTCCGAGCATGAAAAATCATAGGCTGAATACATTAGCAGACAAGTATAAAGTACTGCTGGAGAGCCATCACCGTGCGGTAGATGATACCGTTGCGCTGGGGGGAATCCTAAACGGCCTGCTGGCTGATGCTGAGAAGCTCAAGAACCTTACCCGGCTTGACCGGTTGAATGATTATGTCGGTAATGATCTCTCCAACACCCGGCCGTTTCACTGCGGTATTTATGCGCTGAATCCAGTAGGGAAAAAGAATCTGTATAAGCTGATTTCCATGTCTCATACCGAATTTTACAAGCGGGTACCGTGTATACCAAAGTCCAAGCTAGAACAGTATAGAGACGGTTTGCTGGTGATTTCCGGTTGTGAACGGGGCGAGTTTTTTGAGGCGGTGCTGAACAAGACTGTGGAAGAGGCAATGGAAGTTGCGCAGTTTTATGATGTTCTTGAGATTCAACCGCTGACCATGTACATGCATCTGGTAGACAAAGGTTTTGTTGCCAGTCCAGAGGATTTACGGGGAGTGGTGCGTAAAATCTGCGAAATTGGCGAGCAGTTGAACAAGCCGGTTATTGCCACTGGAAATGTGCACTACCTGGAGCCAAGGGATAAGCTGTTCCGTGATATAACGATTCATGGAATTACCGGTTTCAGCCCGCTGAAGGATCAGCGTAAGCCGGACGCCCATTTCCGCACTACGGATGAGATGCTGGCTGAATTTGAATTCCTGGGTGCGGAGAAAGCGATGGAGGTTGTTGTTACTAACACCGTAGCCTTAGCTGAGCGTTTTGAGGAATATCCGCTTTTTCCAAGCGACCTGTTCACACCTATAATTGAAGGGGCAGACGACGAGATCCGGGAAACCTGCTACAATACGGCAAAATCGATCTATGGTGAAGAACTGCCGGAGGTTGTCGTTGCCCGGCTCGAAAAGGAGCTTGCGCCGATTATTAAATACGGTTTCTCTGCCAACTATCTAATTTCTGAGCGGCTTGTCAAGAAATCCAATCAGGATGGTTACCTGGTAGGGTCGCGTGGTTCCGTAGGATCATCTGTGGTGGCAACCTTTCTCGGAATCTCCGAGGTAAATCCGCTGCCTGCCCATTATATCTGTACAAATCTGGAGTGCAAGCATAACGAATGGTTTCTTGACGGCAGTGTGCCGAGCGGCTTCGATCTTCCAGATAAAACATGCCCAAACTGCGGAGGCAAACTCAAAGGCGAGGG
Organism: Paenibacillus sp. P3E; assembly: GCF_001909045.1. Taxonomy (NCBI): domain Bacteria; kingdom Bacillati; phylum Bacillota; class Bacilli; order Caryophanales; family Paenibacillaceae; genus Paenibacillus; species Paenibacillus sp. P3E. The sequence continues at coordinate 53,882 of NZ_LVWH01000161.1, forward strand.
GCAGGATATTCCGTTTGAGACGTTCCTTGGTTTTAAGGGAGACAAGGTTCCCGATATCGACCTTAACTTTTCGGGTGAGTATCAGCCGAATGCGCATAACTTCACCAAGACCATGTTTGGACCGGACAATGTATTCCGTGCCGGCACCATTGGTACTGTTGCAGAAAAGACCGCTTTTGGCTTCACAAAAAAATACGAGGAGCATCATCAGAAACGGTGGCGCGGAGCCGAAGTCGGGCGCCTGGCAGCAGGCTGCACCGGTGTGAAACGGAGTACGGGGCAGCATCCCGGCGGTATCGTTGTTTTGCCGGATTATATGGAGATTGAAGATATCACCCCGGTTCAGTTCCCGGCGGATGATGTCACCGCAGAATGGAAGACGACCCATTTCGATTACCATGCGTTTGATGCCAATCTGCTAAAGCTCGATATACTGGGCCACGATGATCCGACGATGATGCGTATGCTCCAGGATTTAACTGGTGTTGACCCAACGACCATTCCGATGAACGATCCGAAGGTCATGAGCATGTTCAACTCTACCGAAGCGCTGGGGGTAAGGCCCGATCAGATCCGGACACCTGTGGCAACCTACGGAGTACCTGAGATGGGGACCAAATTTGTCCGCCAGATGCTAGTGGAGTCGAAGCCGTCCAGCTTTGCCGACTTGCTGCAGATCTCGGGTTTATCCCACGGCACCGGAGTTTGGCTTGGTAATGCTCAAGAGCTTATTAAGAACAACACCTGCAACATTAAGACAGTTATTGGTTGCCGCGATGATATCATGCTCTTTCTAATTTATAAGGCGGGAATGGATGCAGGCCTGGCTTTCAAAATTACCGAAAGTGTTCGTAAGGGCAAGGGGTTGTCTGCCGAATGGATAGAGGAAATGAAGAAATGCAAGGTTCCGCAGTGGTATATTGATTCTTGCCTGAAGATTCAGTACATGTTCCCGAAGGCACATGCTGCCGCCTATGTAATTTCTGCAGTACGGACCGCCTATTTCAAGCTTTACCATCCTATTGAGTATTATGCGACTTATTTTACGGTGCGGGCAGCTGATTTTGACATTGAGTTGTGCTGTAAGGGCTATGAGGCTATTGCCCGGCAAATTGTTGAGATTGAGCAAAAAGGCTTCCAGGCACTTCCGAAGGAAAAAGCGATGCTGCCTGTGCTTGAAATGGCTCTGGAGATGACCGCACGCGGCTTCACCTTCAAAAATATCGATTTGTACCGTTCCGATGCAACCAAATTCACCGTTGATGGCAATAGCCTGATTCCTCCGTTCTCTTCACTTGCTGGAATTGGCGATAACGCAGCGATCAATATTGCGGCTGCCAAGAATGCCGGGGAATTTCTGTCCATCGAAGATTTCCAGCAGAAATCCAAGGCGAGCAAGACGGTTATCGAACTGCTGAACAATATGGGCTGCTTCCGCGGATTACCGGAGAGCAACCAGCTTTCGTTGTTCTAACAGCCGCAACAAGTGGAGTAATGCAAAGGGTAATCCTATAAAAAGCCCCCTTCGAAACAAGGAGACAGCAGGTTTTTACGACTTGTTACATGAGGCAGTCAAGGGCTGGCACTTGTCAGTGCTGATGCACTATGGTATAATTTTTTTGGTAATAATGAGATAAGTCCGTTGTGTAAAGAGTGGGGAAACCCACTCTTTATCTTTGGTATATAGCAAAAGACAAGTTCGTGGAGGTTATTTTCTTTTGAGCACACCTAAATCCCAAATTAAACAAACGGTAGAGCAGATGCTTGGGCCCTATCTCGAGGACAATGGTTTCGAACTGGTGGACGTTGAATATGTGAAGGAAGGCTCCAACTGGTTTTTGCGCATATTCGTAGATAAAGAAGGCGGCATTGATATTGATGATTGTGGTGCCATCAGCGAATATTTCAGTCAGAAGCTGGATGAGAATGATCCTATACCTGAGGCTTATTTCCTTGAGGTATCCTCACCGGGTGCTGAACGCCCGCTCAAAAAAGCTGCGGATGTCGCCAAAGCGGTTGGCAAGGACGTCTATGTAACGGTGTATGAGCCGATTCAAGGACTTAAGGAATTCGAAGGTCGTTTGCTCTCGTTCGAGAACGAGGAACTGCTCATCTCCGCGGGCAAAAAAGAACATGTTGTACCGTATGCCAAAGTCGCCAGTGCGAGATTGGCCATCATTTTTTAACGTCTTGAAAGGGGGACCGGAATTTCATGAGTATGGATTTTATCGAAGCTATGAATGAACTGGAAAGGGAGAAAGGCATCAGTAAAGATGTGCTGTTCGAAGCCATCGAAGCTGCGCTGATCTCCAGCTATAAACGCAACTTCAATGCGGCGCAGAATGTGCGTGTGGATATGAACCGCAACACAGGCGTAATCAAGGTGTTTGCCCGCAAACTGATTGTTGAGGAGGTACTGGATACCCGGACTGAGATCTCGCTGATGTCTGCCCGGGAGATCAACCCTCATTTTCAATTGGAGGATATCGCCGAGCTTGAAGTAACGCCGCGTGATTTTGGCCGTATTGCCGCCCAGACGGCCAAGCAGGTGGTGACTCAGCGTATCCGTGAAGCAGAGCGCGGACTCATCTATAACGCTTTTATCGACAAGGAAGATGACATTGTTACCGGCCTTGTACAGCGTCAGGACATGCGCAATATCTACGTTGACCTTGGTAAAATCGAAGCAGTTCTGCCGCTCAGCGAGCTGATGCCGGGAGAAAAGTTCAAGCAAAGTGAGCGTATCAAGGCATATATCACTAAGGTTGAGAACACGACTAAGGGGCCGCAGATCATGCTGTCGCGCAGTCATCCCGGCCTCTTGAAACGCCTGTTCGAGCTTGAGGTTCCGGAAATTTTTGACGGTGTCGTCGAAATTCGTTCTGTAGCCCGCGAAGCTGGCTTCCGTTCCAAGATTGCTGTCTTCTCTCGCAATCCTGAAGTAGATCCAGTCGGTTCGTGCGTAGGCCCTAGAGGCACACGAGTTCAGACGATCGTTACGGAGCTGCGCGGCGAGAAGATTGATATCGTCCGTTATTCCGAAGCGGTTCAGGAGTATGTAGCCAACGCGCTTAGCCCGTCTAAGGTGCTTGAGGTTCAAGTCTTTGAAGCGGAAAAGATGGCTCGTGTCATTGTTCCTGATTATCAATTGTCGCTCGCAATCGGCATCAAGGGACAGAATGCCCGTCTCGCCGCGAAGCTGACCGGCTGGAAAATTGATATCAAGAGCGAAAGCCAGGCAGAGCAGGAATACGGCAGACCAAGAACTTCTAATGATGAAATGCATCAGGATTCCGTCTCCATTGACTAATCAACCTGCTCTATTTTAGAGGGGAGGCGATTGACATGAAACAGCGTAAGGTACCGCTGCGCAAATGCGTTGCAAGCCAAGAGATGATGCCCAAGAAAGAGCTGATTCGCGTGGTGAGAACGCCTGAGGGCGAAGTGCTGATAGACCTGACTGGCAAAAAGTCGGGCCGGGGAGCTTATATTTGCGGCAAACTGGAATGTTTTAAGCTGGCACAAAAGAATAAAGCACTTGACCGTGCACTCAAATGTCAAGTGAGTCCTGAAATCTATGCCCAGCTTGCACGGGATTTTGCATCCGTCGAGGAGCAGTTTCTGGCAGCAAAGGATAGTGAGGACAATGAGTAAGGCACTTTCTTATTTAGGGCTTGCCATGAGAGCAGGCAAGATTGTCACCGGCGACGAAGCTGTGCTCAAAGCAGTACGGTCTTCGGAGGCGAAGCTGGTCGTCCTCGCAGGTGACGCTTCAGAAAATACTCAGAAAAAGTTCCGTGACAAGTGCGGAACCTACGATATTCCACTAGTAATCGCATTTCACCGGGATGAACTCGGTGCAAGTATTGGTAAGGACCGGCGCGTTGTGCTGGCCGTTACGGATAAAGGATTCGCGGAAATGATCTCCAGAGTGCTTGGAGATACTGTCGGAGGTGGAGTTATTGACTAAAGAAGACAATAAGGATAAGCTGCGCGTGTATGAATACGCGAAATCGCTTAATATGAGCAGTAAAGAAATTATTACAATTCTGAAGCGTTTGAATGTCCCTGTGAATAATCATATGAGTGTCATGGAGAATGGCTCCGTGAACAAAGTGGAACAGTTCTTCAAGGATATCAAGTCAAACGCTGCAGCTAAGCGGGACAGCGGAACCAGCAGCCGTCCGGCAATTGCCGGAACGGTAACCGCCGATCCCCAAAATGCTCAGAATGCCAACAAAAATCAACCGGAAAAGCAGGTAGGTATGAACAGTAACCAAAACAACAACCAATCGACGACGTCCCCAAGGCCCCAAAGCGGACAAGATTCCCGCAGAGCAACAACAGGTTCCACACAGAATTCCCGTCCGCAGAGCTCCACTAGCGGCAATCGCCCACAAGGCAGCTCCACAGGCAGCCGTCCGCAAGGCAGCTCCACTGGTGGCAGCCGTCCGCAAGGCAGCTCCACTGGCGGCAGCCGTCCACAAGGCAGCTCCACTGGCGGCAGCCGTCCGCAAGGCAGCTCCACCGGTGGCAGCCGTCCACAAGGCAGTTCTACTGGCGGCAGCCGTCCGCAGGGCACTTCCACAGGTAGCCGCCCACAAGGCCAAGGCAGCGGTGCACCGCGTACTGGCGCACCACAAGGTCAAAGTGGAGCACGTACGGCTGACAGCCGTCCACAAGGTCAAGGTGGCGGTGATTTCTCCCGCGGCGGCGACAAAGGTCCCAAAAAGAACACAACTGGTGGCAGACCCAATAACAACAGCGGCCAGAAACGTTTTGAAGACGGTAAAGGCGGCAACTTCCGCGGCCGTGGCGGCAAGAACAACCGCGGCAGAAATCAGCCGACGGTATACCGCGAAAAAATCGACAACACACCGAAGAAGATCATTGTACGCGGCAGCATGACTGTCGGTGAAACAGCTAAGCTGCTTCACAAGGATGCTTCCGAAGTGATCAAGAAGCTGATCTCCATGGGCGTTATGGCCACAATCAATCAGGAACTTGATATCGATACTATTCTGCTTCTGGCCGGCGAGTTCGGTGTTGAAGTTGAAGTGAAGATCCCGGTGGATGAAGACAGCTTTGAAACTGTGGAAGAAAATGATTCCGAAGATGATCTGCAGGCCCGTCCTCCGGTTGTAACGATCATGGGTCACGTTGACCATGGTAAAACAACTTTGCTCGATGCCATTCGTTCCACGAACGTAACCGGCGGTGAAGCAGGCGGAATCACACAGCATATCGGAGCATACCAAGTCGAAATTAACCACAAAAAAATCACATTCCTTGATACACCGGGCCATGAAGCGTTCACGGCTATGCGTGCCCGTGGTGCCCAGGTTACGGATATGACGATTATCGTCGTAGCAGCTGATGACGGTGTAATGCCGCAGACAGTGGAAGCAATCAACCATGCCAAGGCAGCCGGACTTCCGATCATTGTTGCAGTTAACAAGATCGATAAGCCGGGCGCAGATCCTGACAAGGTGAAGCAGGAGCTTACTAGTTATGAACTGGTTCCGGAAGAGTGGGGCGGCGATACGATCTTCGTCAACCTGTCGGCCAAACAGCGTATTAACCTGGAAGAGCTGCTGGAAATGATTCTGCTAGTTGCTGAAGTGAATGAGTACAAGGCGAACCCGGACAAACGGGCACGCGGTACTGTTATAGAAGCTGAGCTAGACAAAAACCGTGGACCGGTTGCCCGAATTCTCGTACAGAATGGTACGCTGAAAGTCGGAGACGCCTTTGTAGCAGGTAACTGCTTCGGACGCGTACGTGCCATGGTCAATGACAAGGGACGCAAGATCAAGGAAGCGGGACCTTCCACACCAGTGGAAATTACCGGTTTGACGGAAGTGCCGCAGGCTGGCGATCCGTTCATGGCCTTTGAAGATGAGCGCAAAGCCCGTGCTATTGCTGACAGACGTTCTACGTCTCAGCGCCAGTCCGAGCTGAACACGAACACCCGCGTAACACTGGATGATCTGTTCAAGCACATCAAAGACGGCGAGATCAAAGATCTCAACGTGATCATCAAGGGTGACGTACAAGGTTCGGTAGAGGCACTGAAAGGCTCCCTGGCCAAAATCGAAGTTGAAGGCGTGCGCGTGAAGATCATTCACAGCGGTGCTGGCGCGATTACGGAATCCGACATCACCTTGGCGGCAGCATCCAATGCTATCGTTATCGGTTTCAACGTTCGTCCGGATACACAGACGAAAGCGGCTGCCGAACAGGAGAAAGTGGATGTACGTCTGCACAACATCATCTACAATGTAATTGAAGAAATTGAAAGTGCGATGAAAGGGATGCTTGATCCCATCTACAAAGAGAACGTTATCGGCCATGCTGAAGTGCGTAATGTCTTCAAAATCAGCAAAGTTGGTACTATTGCAGGATGTATGGTTACTTCCGGCAAAATTACCCGTAATGCCGAAATGCGCCTGATCCGCAGCGGTATCGTTGTTTTCCAAGGCAAGATCGACACCTTGAAACGTTTCAAAGATGATGCAAAAGAAGTGGCGCAGGGTTATGAATGCGGCATAACTTTGGAACGCTATAATGATGTCGTTGAAGGCGACATTATCGAAGCGTTCATCATGGAAACGGTAGAGCGCTAAGCGAAGAGGTGATATAGATGTCTAAAATCAGAGCCGGACGGGTTGGCGAACAGATCAAAAAAGAACTGAGCCAGCTCATCCAAAGCGGTCTAAAAGACCCGCGCATCGGGTTTGTGACAGTAACCGGCGTAGACGTGACCAACGATCTGTCGCAGGCGAAAGTCTACCTGAGCGTATTTGGGGATGAAGAGCAGGTCACAGGTTCACTCAAAGCGATTGAGAAAGCCAACGGTTTTCTCCGCTCGGAGCTTGGCAAAGCGATCCGCCTTCGTCATACCCCTGAGCTGATCTTCAAGATTGACGAATCCGTTGCATACGGAAGCCATATCGAGAAGCTGCTTGGTGAAATTGGCAAGAACGAAGAAAGCTAGGAAACATAAAGGAGACGGCGAATGCAGAGCTATGAACAAAGTCTCCAGCAGACCCGTAAGTTTCTGCTGGAACACGACGATTATCTTGTAGTGTCGCATGTTCAGCCGGACGGAGATGCAGTCAGCTCCACCCTCGCGGTGGGCTGGCTTCTCTCATGTCTGGGCAAAAAATATACTATGCTGAACGAAGGGCCGATCCCGCAACGGATGGAATACTTATGGCATGCTGATGAGATTGTTAACCTGGCCGACGGCGATCTGTCTCGACAATACCAGAATGTCATTTGTGTTGATTGTGCCGATTTTCAGCGTGTAGGGCTTACCCAGCGTCATTTTGCCACCGATGCCCTCATCGTGAATATAGATCATCATCCTACGAATAACGGTTATGGCTACGTTACGCTGATTAAACCGGATGCTGCTGCGACTGCGGAAATTTTGTTCGATCTGTTGAAGACGTTTGAGGTGAAGTGGGATATCGATATCGCCACAGCTCTCTATACCGGACTGTTAACGGATACCGGAGGTTTTCGTTACAGCAATACTTCCCCTAAAGTGATGGCTGCAGTTTCCGAGTTGCTTGAACTCGGTGTAAATGGGCCAACGCTTGCGGAAACGCTGCTCGAGGAGATGACCCTGGCACAACTCAAGGTGCTGAACCGGGCACTAAGTACTTTGCAGCTATCGCCGGAAGGCGAAATAGCCTGGGTATCAGTGACACCTCAAGATATGCTGGATTGTGAAGCCGCAAACGAAGATCTTGAAGGTATCGTGAACTATCCGCGCAATATCCGTGGTGTGGAGGTAGGAATCCTGTTCAAAGTTATTCATGAGCGTGCCGTGAAGGTTAGCTTGCGTTCCGCAGGTAAAGTAGATGTTGCCGCTTTGGCGCAAAGTTTTGGTGGAGGCGGACACACCCGCGCTGCGGGTGCACGTATTGATGCCACACTGGAAGATGCTATTCCAATGGTACTTCAGGAGGTCAGACGTCATTTATGAGTGAGCTTACAGGTGTTTTGGCTGTGTATAAGCCTGCCGGATTCACTTCACATGATGTTGTTGCCAAAGCCAGACGTATTCTCGGTATGAAACGGATCGGGCACACGGGCACACTTGATCCCCAGGTGACCGGTGTTTTGCCGCTCTGCCTTGGACGGGCAACACGTGTCGTTGAATACATTCAGGAGCTCCCCAAAGAATATGTAGCCACGCTGAGACTAGGAGTATCCAGTGATACAGAGGATTTAACCGGGACGATTACGGAAACGGTTGAAGAAATCCATGTCACTGAAGCTGAAGTACTCGCTGTGCTTAATTCTTTCAAAGGCGTGATTTCTCAGGTTCCACCCATGTATTCCGCAGTCAAGGTTGACGGCAAACGTCTATATGAACTCGCCAGAGAAGGCAAAACAGTGGAGCGTAAAAGCCGCGAAGTGGAAATCTATGAGATTGAGATGACTGGTATGGTCTGGAACGGCAATCATCCCGATATTACATTTCGTGTCCTGTGTTCCAAAGGTACTTATATCCGTACACTTTGTGTGGATATCGGACGGGCACTCGGACTTCCTGGAGTCATGGTTAAGCTTGAACGAACCATGTCGGCAGGGATAGCGGCCAGTCATTGCTTAACCCTTGAGCAAATAGCTGAATACAAAGAAGCAGGTACACTTGGGGAACATTTAATTGCAGCGGATGAAGCCATCTCCCATTTGCCCAGCCATACAGTGATGGATGAGAAAAAGAAAGCAGCTCTGCAGGGGCAGCGTCTGTCGATCCGTTATGTGGCGCCTGAAGTGAAACAGAATGGACATTTTCGCCTGTATGACGTTAAGGGCGAATTCCTGGGCATTTATGAATTAGAAGATACAGGGGCGATCGCACCCGTTAAGGTATTTGCACAAGTATAACTTTTTATTTCATTTAGTGAATTGTAGGTGAGAAACAGCGTGAGAACCGTAACCTTAAGCTATCCGATACTGCCGGAGACCGCAGCACTGTGGGCACGGCCGCAAGTGGCCGCTCTGGGTCAGTTTGACGGACTGCACCGTGGACATGCCAGTGTCATTGCATCCGCTGTTGCTCTGGCCCGTCAAGAAGGTATACCGGCTTCAGTCATGACCTTCCATCCGCATCCTAAGGATGTTATGGGCAAAGGAGACTATGATGGATATCTGACTCCTCCAAAGGACAAGCAGGAGATCCTTGCGGGTATGGGTGTCGATATTTTGTATATCATTGAATTTAATGAGCAGCTTTCAAAAGTAAGTCCGGAGGATTTTGTATCATTGATGCTGCTGCCACTTCAGATTGTAACCGCCGTGGTCGGCTTTGATTTCCGTTTCGGCTACCTTGGAAAGGGTGACCCTGAACGGCTTCAAGAGCTGGGTCAAGGGGCAATGATTGTTGTGACTGCGCCTCCGTTCCTAATTGAGGGAGAGAAGGTAAGCAGCTCTGGAATTCGGAAAAGTCTCCAAAATGGGGAAATTACCCTGGCGAATACATGGTTCGGACGCTGTTATCATCTGCGGGGAACAGTGGTGCATGGAGAGAAGCGTGGACGCACCATAGGGTTCCCAACAGCTAATGTGCAACTTGAGGATCGTTATGTTATTCCTGCCAAGGGTGTTTATGCGGTCAGAGTATTTTATAAAGATGAAGTTCTTCACGGGGTAATGAACGTTGGTGTGAAGCCAACCTTCCATGAAGGAGTAACAGCGCCTAGCTTTGAGGTGCATGTGTTTGATTTTGCGGGGGATATATACGGACAGGAGCTTGAGTTGGAGCTGGTCGCATTCATCCGTCCTGAGCGAAAGTTTGACTCCATCGGCGCCTTGATCGCACAAATTGGTGAGGATGCTGAGACGGCAAAAAGTCTGCTGGAAGATCAATCCTGATTCACAGTGGACATGCCGTTTACATTTGTCTACGAAGGTGCTATACTGATTAACGTTGCTGGAATAACAGCATCATAACCTTAGCTTGGTTGCATGTTCTCACCGACGGTGACGAGGCTATTGGCGATTATATTGAAGGAGGTGAATAGGATGGCATTGACTCAAGAACGTAAACACCAATTGATCGACGAGCACAAAACTCATGAATCCGATACTGGATCCCCTGAGGTGCAAGTTGCTATCCTTACGGAGAACATCGTTAATTTGACTGACCACTTGCGTACGCACAAGAAGGATCATCATTCCCGTCGCGGACTGCTGAAGATGGTTGGACAACGTCGTAAACTGCTGGCGTATTTGAAAAACAAAGACATCAGACGTTACAGCGCCCTGATCGAAAAACTGGGATTGCGTCGCTAATTTTCCATAATCTTTACCCTAAAGCAGCCTGGTTGTATACCGTATGTCCTTCTTACGAGCGACAGCGGGACAGCCGGGTTGCTTTTTGAAAATTTAGGGGAAACTATGGTAAGCAGCAAGTGGATATGATTTGCACAAAACGGCTACTTAACCTCATCTTGAGGACAAGCCGTTTTTGCTTGAAATATAAGAATTTATAGTCCTTGTGCTATAGGTGATCCTTATATTTTTGAGGAAAGAGGAGAGCTTAATTTACATACGGTGAAGCCGTTTCTTCTTAAAAGATAAGGATTTATATGTTCCACGCTATAAATTTTCCTTCTCTTTCTCGCTGAAACGAATGCCGTCCTTATTAGGACGGCATAGCCGTTTCCACTTGTATAACTTACGTTTTACTTAAGGTTAACATTGAACCTGCGATCGTGAACAGCGGGTTTACTACCATTCAAGGAGGGATTTTATGGAAAAACGTGTAGAAATGCTACTTGGCGGTAGACGCCTTGTACTTGAAACGGGCCGATTGGCCAAACAGGCAAATGCTGCAGTTATGGTCCGTTATGGTGATACTTCAGTATTGTGTACGGTTACAGCGTCCAGTGAGCCTAAAGATCTGGATTTTTTCCCGCTTACAGTTAACTACGAGGAAAGACTATATGCAGTTGGTAAAATTCCCGGTGGATTTATCAAACGTGAGGGCAGACCCAGCGAGAAAGCGATTCTGTCCAGCCGTCTGACGGACCGCCCGATTCGCCCATTGTTTCCTGAAGGATTCCGCAATGATGTACAGGTTCTCAATCTGGTAATGAGTGTAGATCAGGATTGTGCGCCAGATATTGCTGCTATGATTGGTACTTCTGCTGCACTCAGTATTTCTGATGTGCCTTTCAGCGGTCCGATCGGCGGTGTGGCTGTAGGCCGCATTAACGGTGAATTCATCATTAATCCTGATGTTGCGCAGCAAGCGGTCAGCGATATTTATGTAGTTGTAGCCGGAACTAAGGACGCCATCATGATGGTGGAAGCAGAAGCCAATGAAGTGCCGGAAGATGTGATGCTGGAAGCCATCATGTTCGGACATGATGAAGTCCGCAAGATTGTAGCTGTGATCGAAGAACTGGTTGCGGTTGCCGGTAAAGAAAAAATGGCAGTGAAACTGCATACTGTAAATGCGGATGTAAATGCTGAAGTTCGCGCGTATGCTCAGATTCGCTTGGTGGAAGCAGTGAAGATCGCCGAGAAGCATGCCCGTCAGGATGCCATCGATTTGATTAACAATGAAACGGTGGAGTATTTCGCAGAGAAATACATAGAAACACCGGAGCTTCTGAAAGATGTCAAGGAAGTGCTGCATGATATCGTGAAGGATGAAGTAAGACGCCTGATCACACATGACAAGATCCGTCCGGATGGACGCAAGCTGGATGAGATTCGTCCCATTGAATGTGACACTGCTCTGCTGCCACGCACACATGGTTCCGGTCTCTTCACACGTGGACAGACTCAGATCCTTAGCGTATGTACGCTTGGAGCGCTCGGCGATGTGCAAATTCTCGATGGAATTGATCCGACTGAGACCAAACGCTTCATGCACCACTACAACTTTCCTCCGTTCAGCGTAGGGGAAGCTCGTCCGCTTAGAGCACCTGGTCGCCGCGAGATTGGACATGGAGCCCTGGGTGAACGCGCGTTGTCCAAAGTCATCCCAAGTGAAACAGAATTCCCGTACACGATTCGCCTGGTATCAGAAGCCATTGAATCCAACGGATCAACTTCACAAGCGAGTATCTGCGCCAGTATTCTGGCAATGATGGATGCGGGTGTGCCAATTAAGGCACCTGTAGCCGGTGTAGCTATGGGTCTGATCAAAGACGGAGATCATGTCTCGATTCTGACCGATATTCAAGGGATGGAAGATCATCTAGGCGATATGGACTTTAAGGTAGCTGGTACGGCTGAAGGTGTTACGGCGATTCAGATGGATATCAAAATCGACGGCATCGACCGTAAGATTCTTCAGGATGCGCTGCAGCAGGCCAAAGAAGGACGGATGTTCATCTTGGGCAAAATGATGGAAGCCATCTCCGAACCTAGAACAAGCCTGTCTAAATATGCTCCAAAAATCATTATCATCAACATCAATCCGGACAAAATCCGAGATGTTATCGGTGCGGGCGGCAAGATCATCAACAAAATCATTGAGGAAACCGGCGTGAAAATCGACATCGAGCAGGATGGTCGTGTCTTTATCGGATCTTCAGACGAAGCGATGATTCAAAAAGCTCGCGGAATTATCGAAGGCATTGTGCGTGAAGTGCAGGTCGGCGAAATCTATGTAGGTACAGTCAGACGTATCGAGAAGTTTGGTGCATTTGTTGAACTGATTCCGGGTAAAGACGGATTGGTGCACATTTCTCAGCTGTCCACAGAGCGTGTAGCCAAGGTAGAGGATGTAGTGGCCATCGGCGATACGATTACTGTCAAAGTAACCGAAATCGACCAGCAGGGCCGCGTCAATCTGTCACGTAAAGCTGTACTGACTTCGGAAGGCGCAGCCAAAGCGTAATTTCACTGTTACTTCAAATCAGGTTAAATGTATGAATGGGAAGAGACAGAAGCAATTTCGTTCTGGCTCTTTTTTTAAATGTATATCCGGGTAACCAAGCTCCACGCTGTGGGGCTATTTTCAAATATAGAATTTATATGTTTCACACAATAAATTATCCTTATATTTCTCGCTGAAACGGCTACCGCCCTAAAAAAAGGACGGCGTAGCCGTTTCTACTTGAGTTGCAGTCATATTTTCCTCCGGGGGTTCATAGGCTGGGACAAAGTGTCCCTGCACCTGCTCTGCGCCGGGACCGACAAATGAACCGTTTCTGCCGGGGAGGAAAGACGTCATGAAGACGGAAAAAGCGGCACTTGTACTGGCCTGCATCGCTGTGGTAATCGGCATCGGCAGTACCCAAGGACCGGTGAAGGAAATGTTGTCCCAGCTTAAGCCACAGACAGAACTGGCTGTATGGAACGAGGTCTCGGCAGAGCCGGGGAAAGATTTGCGCAAGATTATCGAGAGCAAGGCATCCGAGTTGAACAGACCGCCAGTAGATGCGACTGTGGACCGAGTGTGGAAGGCTATACCAGGTTATAACGGTCTGGAAGTAGATGTGGAGTCGACCTACAGGAGTGCAAGGCTTAAGGGGCCAAATGACGGCTTGAAGCTGTTCTACCGCCAAATTCAGCCTAAGATTTCATTAAGTGACCTGGGGGCCCAGCCCATCTACCGGGGTAATCCGGCGAAACCGATGGTATCACTGATGATCAATGTCGCATGGGGGAACCAGTATATTATCCCGATGCTGGACATTCTGGATCAGGAACAGGTGAAGGTCACCTTTTTTCTGGATGGCAGTTGGCTTAGCCATAATAAAGAATTGGCAATGGAAATGCAGAAACGCGGTCATGAAATGGAAAATCACGCATATACCCATCCCAATATGAGCACTTTGAGCAGGGCCAGGGCCACCGCTGAAATTCAAAAAACCCAAAATCTGTTAAAGGAAAGTCTCGGAGTGACGAATATTTGGTTTGCACCTCCATCCGGTGATTTTGACCAGGAAACTGTAGAAATTGCCGCCTCGCTTGGCCTGAAAACAGTACTGTGGACGCTCGATACGGTGGATTGGCGCAATCCTTCACCAGAATCGATCATAACTAAAATCAGCAGCAAGACGGAGCCTGGAACCCTGATTCTTATGCATCCCACAGCTTCCTCATCTCAGGCACTGAAAGGTATGATCCGGGGAATAAAAGCTAAAGGGCTGCAACTGGGAACAGTAAGCCAAACGTTATCTTCAGAGCGTGTGCTGCCTGCCGATGTTGAGTGAGCGGTTTAATTCTGGTAGGATAAAAGCGCGTATACCAAATACAGATAGAACCAGGGCTATGCCAGGAGGATTTAGAAGTGGAAAAAATAGTGTTATCAAACGGCCTCAGGGTGGTAACGGAAAAAATCCCCACCGGCCGATCCGTTTCCTTTGGAATCTGGGTCAAAACAGGCTCCCGCAATGAGACTCCGCAGAACAACGGGATTTCTCATTTTATTGAGCATATGCTGTTCAAAGGCACCGAACGCTACAGTGCAAAGGATATTGCCGAACAGTTCGATGCCATTGGCGGTAACGTCAATGCATTTACCTCTAAGGAATACACATGCTATTATGCCAAAGTTTTGGATGAGCATCTGCCCATTGCTGTGGATGTGCTGGCCGATATGTTCTTTCGATCACGTATGGATGCTGAAGAGCTGACTAAGGAAAAAAATGTCATTCTGGAGGAAATCGCAATGTGCGAAGACACTCCGGATGATCTGGTTCATGATCTGATGTGTGCCGCCGCCTACGGCGAACACCCGCTGGCGTATTCGATTCTAGGCCTCAAAGAACGTCTTCAGGAAATGACTCCGGATGATCTCCGGGCCTATATGAAGGCTCAGTATACGATTGAAAATACGGTCATCAGCGTAGCTGGTAACATTAATGATGGACTGGCAGAGCTGCTCGAAAAACACTTTGGATCTTTTCAAAATCATGGTGAATCCGCAGCGCTGACAGTGCCCGCTTTCCAAGGCGAGCTGCTGTTCCACCGCAAAAAGACAGAGCAAAACCATATCTGCCTTTCTTTGCCGGGTGTGCAAAGCGGCGGTCCCCTGCAATATCCGATGGTGCTTCTGAACAATGCAATTGGCGGCGGCATGAGCTCACGTATGTTTCAGGAGATCCGTGAAAAACGGGGCTTGGCCTATTCGGTATACTCCTATCACAGCTCCCAGGCAGATAGCGGGATGTTCACTGTATACGCAGGAACGGCGCCGAAGCAGACCAAAGAGGTCACAGAATTGATTAAAGAAATGATGGTTGAGCTTGCTGTCCATGGGCTTAGCGAAGATGAACTGAGAAAGGGCAAGGAGCAGCTTAAAGGAAGCCTGATTCTTAGCCTTGAAAGCACGAGCAGCCGGATGAACCGTATCGGTAAAAACGAGCTGATGCTTGGAAGACATGATACACTGGATGATATGATCGCCAAAATCCAGCAGGTGACAATGGATGATGTCAACCATTTGCTGGATCATATGTTTGCGGAGCCGCTTGCACTAGCGATGGTGGGCTCAACAGACAAAGCTATTGCCAATGTTAGGAGAGATGATCTTGTCGTATTACGTTCAAATTAATAAGCTTCCCGGGAATGAGGATGTAGAGCTTCCCCGTAAAATGTCTGAACAGGCCTCGGGTTATGACCTGTATGCCGCCGTGGGAGAGGCTGTTGTGCTTGCTCCGGGCGGGAGGGCACTAATCCCCACAGGTATATCATTGGCCATGCCAGACGGCCTGGAGGCGCAGATCCGGCCGCGTAGCGGGCTTGCGCTGAAACACGGTATTACCTGTCTGAACACACCTGGAACCATTGATGCCGATTACCGCGGTGAGATCAAAGTGCTGCTCATCAACCTGGGACTGGAACCCTTTGCCATCGCCCGCAATGAGCGGATTGCCCAAATGGTCTTTCAGGCTGTGCCATCTGTGACACTGGTCGAAGTGGAAGAACTGTCAGAGACAGAGCGGGGAGCCGGAGGCTTTGGACATACAGGTAAATAAGACGCTTTATTTTTTACATTAATTATTAGCTCAAGCTAAGCATTACCAATACACACCGGATTGGATTCGGTAGATATTGGTTGCTTAGCTTTTTTATATTGATCAACTGATATTGGTAGTGCTGCTTACGGTCCATACCTGAGACAGCTTATTTGCATTTGAAAGTTGTTTTGGATGGAGCATGCGGTTCAATTCTTGTCGGCTAATCACCCATCCGCCCACCACGGCATAAGATGCTCTATAGTCAATAGTGTGTATGTGGAAAGGAGCGTCATCCCTATGCTTACTGGCATCAGGATCGTGTTCCTGGGCGGGGACGCGAGACAGATTGAAGTGATTCGGAAATGTGTGGAAATGGATGCGACGGTAAGCGCTGCCGGGTTCGACAAGTGGGATACCCCAAGCCCAGGGGTGAGCCTTGAACAGATGTCGGTAGAGCTGCTAAGCCGTGCGGATGTATTGGTGCTGCCTACGGTAGGCTGTGATGATGAAGGGAATATCAATGCCCTTTTTTCCACAGAACGGCTGCAACTGCTGGAGGAACACGCTGCAGCGCTGTCACCAGGTTGTACGGTATATACCGGTATGGCCAAAAGCTATTTGCGTGGCCTATGTGCCAGGCATTCACTGAAACTGGTGGAACTGCTGAGCCGGGACGACGTGGCGATTTACAACTCCATCCCGACAGCGGAGGGAGCGCTGGTCATGGCTATTCAGAATACGGATTTTACAATCCATGGCTCGACCTCAATGGTACTGGGCATGGGCAGAACCGGGTTCACCATGGCCAGGGCGCTGCAGGGACTGGGTTCAGTTGTGAAGGTGGGAGTAAGAAAACAAGAACATTACGCGAGGTCCGAAGTGATGGGCTGGAAGCCCTTTATGACTGGAGAGCTACTGGTACATGCGCCGGAAGTTGATCTTATTTTCAATACCATACCAAGTATGATTATTACCGCGCAGGTGCTGTCGCGTCTCCCCAAACACTGTGTAATTATTGATCTGGCTTCCGCCCCGGGTGGATGCGATTTCCGCTATGCGGAAAAACGCGGGATCAAGGCTATGCTGGCACCGGGACTACCCGGAATCGTTGCTCCCAAAAGCGCCGGAATTATTATGGCAGGTGCGCTGGTACAGTCGATAGCAGACGAGACTTTTAACAGGGGGGACGAATAAATGGATTGGCATGGAAAAACTGTAGGTTATGCGATTACCGGTTCACACTGTACGTTTGCCGAGGTGATGCCGCAGATTCAACGGTTTATGGATGGCGGCGCCAAAGTGGTGCCAATCGTTTCAGCATCTGTACTGAATACAGACACTCGCTTTGGTACATCGGAAAATTGGTTAAAACAGTTGAAAGATATAACAGGGAATGATATCATTTCTACAATTGTTGAAGCGGAACCGCTGGGTCCTTCCAAGCTGCTGGATGTATTGACCATCGCGCCCTGCACAGGGAATACAACGAGTAAGTTGGCTAATGCCATGACTGACAGCCCTGTGCTGATGGCCGCCAAATCGCAAATGCGCAATGGCCGGCCACTGGTGCTGGCAATCTCCACCAATGATGGACTCGGGCTGAATGCATCGAATATAGCGAAGCTTTTGGTGACGAAGAATATTTATTTCGTTCCGTTCGGCCAGGATAACCCGCAGGGCAAGCCGAACTCTCTTGTGGCGCAGATGGATCTCATTCCAGAGGCCTGTTATGCGGCACTGCAGGGCAACCAGCTGCAGCCGATGATTATCGAACGGTTTCATTCAGCATAGATAACGTTTCATGCAGGCATTCTGACCATAAGGTATACATCTGCCGTCCTCATATTTGAGGGCGGTTCAACACTTTATTCAGCTATCTGAATAGTGACCCCGCATTAGGCGGATTTTTTCGACCTATGGAATGGACAGTGTGTATACGTATTAGTGTGCTTGCTTAGAGAAGCAATGGAGGAATTATACATGGGTATTTTGGTGCAAAAATTCGGCGGAACCTCACTCTCCACACCAGCGGCCAGAGAACACGTGATCCGTCATGTCAAACGGGAGCTGGCTGACGGATTCAGCCTTGTAGTAGTAGTGTCGGCTATGGGCAGAAAGGGTGAGCCATACGCGACCGATACATTGCTGGACTGGGCGGTGCAGAACGGGGATGCCTTGCCAAGCCGGGAGAAAGATCTGCTGATGTGCTGCGGGGAGATCATTTCCGCCACAACCTTGTGCGGCCTGCTGGAGCATGAGGGTATTCCCTCAACCGTGCTGACAGGAGCCCAGGCTGGTTTTCTGACGGATAACAACTATGGTAATGCCAGAATTCTGGATGTGCGGACCGAACGCATTCTACGCGAATTACGCGAGCATAAAGTAGTTATTGTAACCGGGTTCCAGGGTCAGACCGAAGCCGGTGATTTTACAACCCTTGGCCGCGGAGGCAGTGATACTTCAGCTACAGCTCTGGGTGCCGCACTGCGCGCGGATATGGTTGATATTTATACGGATGTGGATGGTATTCTAACGGCAGACCCGCGGATTGTCGAAGATGCGAAACAACTGACCTATGTCAGCTATACGGAAATCTGCAACATGGCTTATCAGGGGGCCAAGGTGATACATCCCCGCGCTGTGGAAATTGCCATGCAGGCCCAGATTCCGGTCCGTGTCCGCTCTACCTTCTCCGAGGCAGAAGGAACACTTGTGACACATCCTGAAGGGTTTAGCGATGTTTCGCACGGAGTGGTAGACCGTTATGTTACAGGGATCGCTTATGTCAGCAACATTACCCAAATTTCAGTGGAATGCCCCAATGGCAACGGAACCGGCGTGCAATTGCAGATCTTCAAAAGCATGGCTGACAACGGCATCAGCGTGGATTTTATCAATGTTACACCGAGTGAAGCATTGTATACGGTGAACGATGACAAGTCAGAACAGGCCATTTCTGCCCTTCAGGAGCTGGGCCTTCGACCTTCGAGCCTGTCCGGCTGCGCCAAGGTTTCAGTCATCGGGGGCGGGATCAACGGGGTTCCAGGCATCATGGCCCGTATCGTTGAAGCACTCAGCTCACAGAATATTCAGATTCTGCAGTCAGCGGATTCCAATACAACCATTTGGGTTCTGGTCAAAAAAGAAGATATGGTGCAGTCTCTACGCGCTTTACATGCCAAGTTTGAATTACACCGCTGACAAGGAGGAATTCAAAGTGGACTTCGGAAGATTAATAACCGCTATGGTGACCCCCTTTGACAGGGCTGGAGAGATCAATTGGGAAGCCACTTCACGGCTCGTCGACTATCTCATTGAGGAGCAGAAATCCGAAGCGCTTGTGGTCTGCGGAACGACTGGAGAATCGCCAACCCTTAGCGATGAAGAGAAGCTGGAGTTATTCGCGTATGTACTTAAAAAGGCTGCAGGCCGTTGTAAAATCATCGCCGGAACAGGCAGCAACAGCACTAGGCATTCCATACATCTGACACAAGCGGCGGAAAAAATCGGTGTGGACGGCGTGCTTCTGGTTGTCCCTTATTACAACAAACCGAATCAAGAAGGGCTATATCAGCATTTTGCTGCCATAGCAGGGGAGACGTCACTTCCTGTTATTCTCTATAATGTTCCTAGCCGTACCAGCATCAGTATGAGTACAGCCACGACACTAAGGCTTGCCGATATTCCGAACATCGTGGCAACGAAGGAATGTCTGTCTGTAGATCAAATTACACAGATTGTTTCTGCTTGCCCGGCTGATTTCCGCGTATATTCAGGAGATGATGCTGCTGGGCTTGCCGCACTTGCTGTGGGGGGACATGGCATCATCAGTGTAGCCAGCCATGTCGTTGGGGAGCAAATGGCAGAAATGATCCAAGCTTACGTCTCAGGCGACGTAAGACGGGCAGGGGCGCTTCACCGTAAGCTGTTCCCTGTGTTCAAAGGGCTGTTCGAATGTCCGCAGCCGCTTCCGAATCCCTCAGCAGTGAAGTATGCACTTGGTCTGCTCGGTGTGGATGTTGGTACAGTTCGGTTACCGCTAGTACCACCAAGCGAAGAAGAGGCTGCGTTTATTGCAGCACTCCTGTAGTAGTATTTGGACTTACAGTAGCTGGAATCTTAAGCTGGTATTCCTTCCAAGGAGTACCGGCTTTTGTTCGTATTGTGTAAAAATTATAAACACAGTATTAAGTTTAATCCTTCTGCAAAACCCTTTAGTCCTAGAGGGTGAAACGTTTTCGTCTGCTTTTTTCTCAAATAAACCAATGAATTCAAGGAAAGAATAGGGTTACGGAGCCGATGACTTGTCTTTTGCCAAAAAAATCATGTATAATGTTCTTAAGTGACTGGGTGCGGTAAAAATTAAATATGCGGTAATCTTCCGTCAATGTATTTTACATTGTGAGACAGGATAGGTCCTTGAATAAGTCTGTGCTAATGGAGCCGGATTTTCGCGCAAGGGGCGCGACAGTGAATTTTGACGGTGTTTTTCCGCTCAAGAAGGATTTCACTGCCCGATTAAGGAGTTTTCGCAGTGCGAAATTATACAGACTTATGGAATTTCTTTGTCAATTATGGAAGCTATCAGCAATTTGAAGATGTGTTCAGCGCCGCTGAAATAATGAAGCTTAATGTTTACAAATAAAAGTATGACGTCCAACATCATAGGAGGGTTAGATTCATTTGTCCAAAAAAAACAACAACGATAAATTGACGATTTTCGCTTTGGGCGGAGTCGGAGAGATCGGAAAAAACATGTACGTGGTTCAATACGGGAACGACATTGTAGTCGTGGATGCGGGACTGAAATTCCCGGAAGAAGATATGCTCGGTATTGACATTGTTATTCCTGATATCTCATACCTCACAGAGAACCGTGACAAAGTAAGAGGTATTGTTCTTACCCACGGACACGAGGATCACATCGGCGGATTGTCTTATGTACTCAAGAACTTGAATGTTCCGGTGTACGGAACAAGACTTACTCTGGGACTTGTGGAGAATAAGCTGAAGGAAGCGAACCTTCTTGGGGAAACCAAGCGTATTCTAATTAATGAGGACTCAGAGATCGAACTTGGAACCTCACTCAAAGTAACGTTCTTCAGAACGAATCATAGTATTCCTGACTCCGTCGGGGTATGTATCGAAACACCTGAAGGAAATGTTGTTCACACAGGTGACTTCAAATTTGACCATACCCCAGTCAATGGTCAGTTCGCTAATTTACACCGGATGGCTGAAATCGGCCAAAAAGGCGTACTAGCACTTATGTCAGACAGTACAAATGCGGAGAAGCCTGGCTTCACTCCATCTGAGAAGAATGTCGGCATTGTTCTTGAAGATATTTTCCGCAAAGCCGAACAGCGTGTAGTGGTAGCAACCTTCGCTTCCAACGTGCACCGTATTCAGCAGGTGGTGAACGCTGCGGAATCAACAGGTCGCAAGATTACTGTCATCGGCCGCAGTATGGTTAATGTGGTATCCATTGCTTCTGAACTTGGGTATCTGAATGTTCCAGATGGTATGCTGATTGAACCGGAAGAAATGAACAGAATGGCTGGGAACCGTGTAGTAGTACTGTGCACAGGCAGCCAAGGAGAACCTATGTCGGCGCTTACTCGCATGGCACGCTCCAGTCACCGGAAAGTGGACATCCTGCCTGGCGACACCGTAATTATTGCGGCAACACCGGTACCAGGGAATGAGAAGTATGTCGGACGTACCATCGATGAGCTGTTCAGACTGGGAGCCAACGTGATTTACAGCGGTTCCAACTCCGGCGTTCACGTATCCGGTCACGGAAGCCAGGAAGAACTGAAGCTTATGCTTAATCTGATGAAACCGAAATATTTCATTCCTATTCACGGAGAATTCCGGATGCAGCGCAGACATGCATTGCTGGCGGAATCCGTAGGTGTAGACCCAAGCAACATTTTCATCACTGAACTGGGTGAAGTGATTGAAATTTCCGGAGGTGCAGCTCGCAGAGCGGGTAAGGTAACTGCAGGCAACGTGCTGATTGACGGTCTTGGCGTAGGTGATGTTGGTAACATTGTACTCCGTGACCGTAAGCTGCTGTCCCAGGACGGTATTCTTGTAGTGGTTGTGACGCTTAGCAAGCAGAACGGCGCTATCGTATCAGGACCTGATATCATTTCCCGAGGCTTTGTCTATGTACGGGAGTCCGAAGGACTTCTGGACGAAGCGAACCGGATTGTATCCGGAACACTGCAGCGCCTGATGAGTGAGAAGGTCAATGAATGGGCATCACTTAAAACAAGCGTCAAAGATTCACTCGGCCGTTTCCTCTATGAGCAAACCCGCCGCAGACCGATGATCCTTCCGATTATCATGGAAGTGTAATCAAGAAATAACCAGGCAAAAATATGTCCTATTATAAAAGGACGGCATTGGTGACATCTGGAAATATAAGGATGGTTGGCGTTATACACGTACATCCTTATGTAAATAAATAAGCAGGGCCAAAAGCCCCTTCTTCCCGGAAATATTGGACGGTTTCCAGGGGAGGAGGGGTTTTTGCTGTGCGAGATCTTACTGTGCTGGACCGGAGACGGAGTCTATGGATACTTTATCAAGACCTTGTGCATAACAGAGTCCCTTGTAACGTCATACTAATCAAAGCTAGTATGGCTGCAGCCGAGGAGTGCTGCAAGCAAAAAGGGAGTGCTGCGAACGATGGACATAACAGAAGGTGTAAATGTTAGTGCAAATGAGGAGATTCTCCCGGATGTGGTGAAACCGCAGACCAGTGAGCCAATACCTCCAGGAACAGCAGGAGTGGTGAAGGAACTGGGTCAGACTGTGGTTCCGGCCGGAGAACCGGACATCTTTTGCATGACTATAATCGGTCAGATTGAAGGGCATTTTGTCCTGCCTCCGCATAACAAGACCACTAAGTACGAGCATATCATTCCGCAACTGGTAGCCGCTGAACAGAGCAAAACAGTGAAGGGGCTGCTGATTATCCTCAACACGGTCGGCGGCGATGTAGAGGCTGGACTTGCGATTGCAGAGATGATAGCTTCACTGTCGAAGCCTACGGTAACAGTGGTCATTGGCGGAGGTCACAGTATTGGGGTTCCAATTGCAGTAGCCTCCAGTTATTCCCTTATTGCCGAGAGCGCGACGATGACGATCCATCCTATCCGTATGAATGGACTGGTTATCGGAGTGCCGCAGACCTTTGAGTATATGGAGCGGATGCAGGAGAGAATGGTGAGATTTGTAACCTCCCATTCAAGAATTTCTGAGCAGCAGTTCAAGGATCTGATGTTTAAAACCGGTGAACTGAACCGGGATATCGGTACTGCAGTCGGCGGTTACGATGCGGTCAAGTACGGACTGATGGATGAGGTGGGTGGAATCGGTGCGGCGTTGTCCCGTTTGAACGGAATGATTGCCGGAGATATTGCACAGTTGCCTGAACAAATCGTGCAAGGAGGGTTGACGCAATGACCCTGTATACGGTTATTCCGATAGAGCAGGTGTACGAAGGAGCAGTTAGCTTTGTACTGCCGCTGGAGGAAGTCAGCATACAAGGCATGTTGATGCAGGTAGAGCCTATGGAACACGGACAGGCGCGTATCGTTAGACTGCTTGATTGCCCCCTTGAAAAGTATCTGGACCCGGCATTTTCGCCGGGAGCTATTATCCGCTGGAATCCATGAAATTCTCTTTCCTGGGACTCTGTAGAAGGTAATGCGAACACTGTCCCAGAAAGATGCATTTTCTGACAAAAGAGAACATAGGTACGCCACGCCATTATATGGTATAATATTTTACCGGGGGTGGATGGTGTGGCTAAACGAAGAAAGAAAAAGAAAAAAGCACTGCTGGGCAGTGTTTTAAAATATGAAATCTACGGGATCATGCTGATTACAATATCCGTCATTGCATTATCCGGTGAAGCGGCAGTGGGACGCTCACTTTCCAATATGGCAGGATATTTATTCGGGAGATTCTATTTTGTGTTACCGCTTGTCGGTATTTGTTATGGGTTAATGGTAATGATTCACAGAAAGTGGCCTTCTACGTGGAACAGCCGTCATTCCGGCGTACTTCTGTTGGTACTTTCCTTGTGTCTGATGAGTACGATTTCAGCAATGCAACAGAAATTGGGTCCATTATCGATGCTGCATCCTGGAAATGTACTGACACAGATACAGAATGATTTGTCGGGTTCGCTCTCATCTGGTGTAAGCGGCAGTGATGTGTATATGTTGGGCAAGGACATTAGCGGTGGTTATCTTGGAGCACTAGAGTACGCAGCATTACTGTGGCTATTCGGCAATCTGGGAGCAAAACTGCTGATGATTGTTATGATGGCCATCAGCTTCATGCTGATTACGAATCTCTCTTATGTTGAACTGTTCACACTTCTGCGAGTCCGGTTAGTTAGGCTGGTGGAAGACATCCGCCAGAGAACGGCTAACCGCCCGGCAGCGGTTCCTGTGGCTGCCAGACCGGACAGAACAAGGAGGAGCGCTGTTCCTCAGCCTATCGAAGATGAAGATGAAGATGAGGATGAGGATGAACGTCAGCTCCCTAACCGAAGCCAGCCGCAGTTCCTCAGAAGAATCGGAGGCTGGTTCAGTGGTGGACCAAGAACGGGACCTTTACCCGACGAAGGGCAGTCTGAGGATTCTAACAATGGAGATGTGGTGCTGACTGGTACACATACGGATCCCATTCTGTCAGGCTTGCCTGCAGGAGATGTATCCTATCTGGACGACGATGATGATTATCTGGGTGATGATGTTGAGCCGGCAACTCCAATTATTCGTGATTTCTTTGAACATATCCGGACTGAAGGATTGAATGCGGAGGATCGTGAAGAGTGGAGTGAGTTCTCGCCAGCAGCACGTAACGGAACGGTCAGAGAGGCCAATGCCAATTCACCAGCACCTTTACAAAGCAGCGTTGCGTCTGTGGAAGGCACCTTGTCCGCAGAAGAACTGGCACTGGTTGAGTTGAATGGTCTGCTGGACTCCTCTGAGGGTGGAGAGCCTGTTCCGGTACCGCTCCCGCCTCCGCCGAAGCCTTACAAGTTGCCTTCGTTCCGGCTTTTGGCCAAGCCTAACAACGGTGCCAAGGCTGGTGACCAGAACGATTACATGCAGACGGCCCGCAAGCTGGAAGCTACATTGGAGAGCTTTGGCGTAAGAGCGAAGGTGCTTGAGGTCGTAAGAGGACCAGCAGTTACACGGTATGAGATTCAACCGGATATTGGGGTCAAGGTTAGCCGTATAGTTAACCTGACCGATGACATTGCGCTTGCTCTAGCTGCCAAAGATATCCGAATGGAAGCACCGATTCCCGGCAAGTCAGCTATTGGGATTGAGGTGCCTAATCCCGAAGTGTCGATAGTAACGATGCGTGAGGTTATGGAAACCCAGATTTTCCAGGATGCTGAATCCAGATTGTCGATTGCCTTTGGACGTGATATTTCGGGCCAGACGATTGTAGGCAATTTAGCTAAGATGCCCCATTTGCTGGTAGCGGGGGCAACAGGTTCAGGGAAATCGGTCTGTATTAATGGTATTATCACCAGTATTCTGTATAAGGCTAAACCCAATGAAGTTAAGTTTCTGATGGTTGACCCTAAGATGGTTGAGCTAAATGTATATAACGGGATTCCTCATCTGCTCGCTCCTGTGGTCACAGATCCCAAACGTGCAAGTTTGGCCTTGAAAAAGATTGTAGTCGAAATGGAGAAAAGATATGAGTTGTTCTCCAAGTCGGGTACACGTAATGTGGAAGGCTACAATAATCTGATGAAAGATAACCCTGCCGCGGTATTGCCATACATTGTAGTGATTGTGGACGAGCTTGCGGATCTAATGATGGTCGCGGCGAACGATGTGGAAGATGCGATCTGCCGTCTGGCGCAGATGGCACGTGCAGCGGGTATTCACTTGATTATTGCCACTCAGCGTCCATCAGTAGATGTCATCACAGGGCTTATCAAAGCTAACATTCCTTCCCGTATCGCGTTTGGTGTCTCCTCCAACGTGGATTCACGTACCATCCTGGACATGCCGGGAGCAGAGAAGCTGCTGGGCCGGGGAGATATGCTCTTCCTGCCAATGGGTGCATCGAAGCCGATCCGCGTTCAAGGTGCTTTTATGAGTGACCAGGAAGTGGAGACTATTGTTCAGTATGTCAGCAGTCAGGGTGAAGCTAATTACGATGAATCAATTGTCCCTGAGGTAGATGATACAGTGATGGGAGAGGATGAGCCGCAGGATGAATTGTATGAGCAAGCTGTTCAGATTGTGCTCGAAGCGAAGCAAGCCTCGGTATCGCTGCTCCAGCGGCGTATGCGTGTCGGCTATACTCGGGCAGCACGATTAATTGATGCCATGGAAGCCAGGAGTGTAATCGGGCCATACGAGGGCAGCAAGCCCCGAGAGGTATTGATGTCAATGGAACAGTATCAGCACAACCGGATTAGTTCTTAGATCTTGTAAGTGGATTTCCGGGACGATGGGGCTGTCTCAAAAGCCATGAAATGGCTACTTGAGACAGCCCCGCTGTTTTTGAGTTGGATGGTCTTGCGCACTTGGTGCGGACGCTCCGCGAACGGACCGTTGCTACAATCGCTGTGCTCTCCAGATTTTATTTATTTCCCGTAGCGGTAAAAATCCGGAGAGCAAGGCGACCGCTACCGCTTTTCCGCAATCAGTCCGTCCTCTCCGCTGTTTAAGCGGGGGAACGTTCCTACAATTCTTTCAAAAATCACAAAAAGAAATCGCCCTTTGGTAAAATGGAAGTGTCGAGCAACCATTTCAAAAAAGGAGCGATTTCTTTGTACATTCAATATACCATGGACCAACTTTGCTTGCCCATGGATCTGGAAGAAGACATTCCAGAAAATCACCTCGTTCGTGTCGTTAACGCAGCCGTCAATCGGCTGGACGACTCCATCTTTGACGCTGCTTATCCCGGCGGCGGCCGCGACAGCTATCATCCTAAAATGCTCACCAAAGTCATCATTTACGCCTACACTCAGCGTATCTATTCGTCTCGTCAAATCGCCAAAGCCGTGCGAGAGAATATTCCTTTCATGTGGCTGGCCGGACGGCAGCGCCCCAACTTTCGAACTCTTAATCGCTTCCGTTCCCAGCGGATGAGGAATGTC